>NC_013745.1:300000-413648 GCF_000025325.1 Haloterrigena turkmenica DSM 5511
CGACGAACTGCTGCCCGCGACCGAGGGCAAAGACTTCCGCGTCACCGAGAACGGCATCTTCGTCTACACGCCGGACGGGATGCCGGTGCTCGGCGAGACGGCGGCGGTCGACGGCCTCTGGACCGGGCTGGCGATCTGGTGGACCCACTCCGGCGGCTACGGGAAGATCCTCGCCGAGTGGATGGAGAACGGCGTCCCGCGGCTCCCGTCCGGACCCGTCGACACGAGCGGCATCCACGTCAACCGGTTCGAACCTCACGCCGGGTGCAAGGACTACTTCACGGACCGCGGCGGCAAACGGTACGAGCAGGTGTACAGCATCGTCGAACCGCGGTGGCAGCCCGACGACCACCGCGGGCTGCGCGTGAGTCCGTTCTACGGGCAACAGCAGGAACTCGGCGCCGAGTTCTACCAGAGCGGCGGCTGGGAGACGCCCCAGTGGTACGAGTCCAACGCGGACCTCGTCTCGAAGTACGAGGAGCAGATCCCCGAACGGGACGGCTGGCAGGGAGTCAACCGCTCCCCGATCGAGGGCGCCGAGCACCTCCACACCCGCGAGAACGTTTCCATGTTCGATATGACGACGTTCAGTTCGATCATGGTCGAGGGCGAGGACGCCGGCGACTTCCTCCAGCGGATCTGTAGCAACGACATGGACGTCGATACCGGTCGGGTCCGCTACTCGACGATGCTGAACGAGGGCGGAACCATCCTCGCCGACATCACCGTCGCCCGACTCGACGAGGACGAGTACATGGTGACGACCGGCGGCGGCAACTCGCCGGGCATCCACGGCTCTTGGCTCCAGGAGCACGCGCCCGATACCGTCTCCGTCACGGTCGAGGAATCCGCGAAGTGCACCGTCGGACTGTGGGGGCCGAAGTCTCGGCTGCTGCTCCAGCGAGTCACCGATGCCGACGTCTCTAACGACGAGTTCCCGTACTTCAGTTGCAAGCGGCTCTACGTCGGTGACGTCCCCGTGATCGCGCTGCGGGTCTCGTACGTCGGCGAACTCGGCTGGGAGCTGTGGGCTCCCTCCGAGTACGGCCAGAAGCTTTGGAACACGCTCTGGGAGGCCGGTCAAGATCTCGACGTCAGGGCCATGGGCGGCGGCGCCCTCGAGTCGATGCGCCTCGAGAAAGGGTTCCGCCTGTGGGGGACTGACATCGACACGGACGTCAACCCACTCGAGGCCGGCCTTCCCTTCGCCGTCGACCTCGACACCGAGTTCATCGGGAAGGAGGCGCTCGTCGAGGCCAAAGAGGAGGGCATCGATACCGAGGTCGCCTGCCTGACGCTGGACGATTCGACCGACGTGATGCTCGGCGGGCGGCCGGTGCTCGCTGACGGCGAGGCCGTCGGCTACGTTCAGGCCGGCGACTACGGCTACAGCGTCGGCGAATCGATCGCCTACACGTACCTGCCCAGCGAGTACGCCGACGCCGGGACGTCGGTGCAGATCGAGTGCGAAGGGGAGACCTACGACGCGACGGTCCGCGACGAGCCGCTGTACGATCCCGGCCGCAACAAGATCATCCGGTAGCGTTCGACAACCAACAACCACAGATTCAATTATGAGTGAATTTCAGGACCAAGAATCGTTAGTTCAGTATGCAGACATCGAACGAGCGCGCGACCGCTTCGACGACGAGACGGTCGTCAAGCGGACGCCGGTCGAGCGGAGCACGTCGCTCGGCGAAATGGTTGACGCGGAGGTGTACCTGAAGATGGAGCACCTCCAGTGGACCGGCTCGTTCAAGACGCGCGGGGCGTACAACAAGATCAGACAGGCAGTCGACGACGGGGCCGACGAGTTCGTCGCCGCGAGCGCGGGCAACCACGCACAGGGCGTCGCCCTCGCGGCGACGAAATGCGGCGCGAACTCGACGATCGTGATGCCGACGCACGCCCCGCAGGCGAAGATTGACGCGACGCGGAGCTACGGCGCGGCGGTCGAACTGGTCGGGCAAGATTTCCAAGAGGCAATGGCGTACGCACAGGACTACGCCGCTGACAACGACGTCGAGTTCGTCCACGCGTACGACGATCCGAACATCGTCGCCGGACAGGGGACGCTCGGCATCGAGATCCACGAGGACTGCCCCGACGTCGATACCGTCGTCGTCCCGATCGGGGGCGGCGGACTCATCAGCGGCGTCGCCACCGCGCTCGACCACCTCTCCCCCGAGACACGCGTCGTCGGCGTCCAGGCCGAGGGGGCCGCAACCGTCCACGAGAGTCTCGACAAGGGAATCCCGGTCACGCTCGACGAAGTCGATACCATCGCCGACGGGATCGCGACCGGCGGGATCTCCGACCTGACGCTCAACCTCATCGAGGACCACGTCGACGAGGTCGTCACCGTCTCCGACGCGGAGATCGCCAACGCGATCCTGCTGCTACTCGAGCGCGCGAAACAGGTCGTCGAGGGCGCGGCCGCCGCGTCGGTCGCGGCCGTTCTGAGCGATCAGTTGGACGTCAGCGGTGAGACCGTCATGCCCGTCCTCGGCGGCGGGAACCTGGACATGACGATGCTGCAGACCGTCCTCATCCACGCGCTCACGGAACGGGGACAGATCCTGCGGCTGCGCGTCCGGATCGACGACATGCCCGGAAAGATGGACGACATCTCGGGCGTCATCGCCGATCACGGAGCGAACATCCAGACGGTCCGGCACGACCGCGCGGTCGAGGACCTCACCGTCGGCGAAGCGTACCTGGTGTTTCAAATCGAGACCAGCGGCGCCGAACACGCCGCGGCGATCATCGACGCGATCGAAGCCGAAGGGTACACCGTCGAGGACGTCAACAGGAAGTGAAAATGTAACGACAGCTTGTGGAAAGAGGCCCTGATTCGATCGATTCGAGGTTTAATTCCCCGATCCGAACGTGTTCGATACTAGATTGAAGGGTAGGCTTATACCGAAGAACGAAGAGAACCAATGAGAGGTAGTCACTAACAATGGTCGGCGAGAACGAGCGTACGAGAATCCGATGGACCGAGCGGGGGCGCGGTGCCCCGTCGAACGAGACAATCGAGTGGCGGACGTCCGCCGCCGATCGCGGCGATCGAACAGCGGTGAAACGGTGATCCACGATGGCGCGAGCTGAATCAAACGGACCGATCGGACAGTTCCTCGAGGAACTCGACACGCCAGTATTCGCGGTCGGCTTCTTCATCGCCGCCGCAGCAGTGATCGCGTTCGTCCTCTGGCCGGAGGCCGCGTCGGGGTACATGACCAGCGTGAACGATTTCCTGTGGACTGCCGCGGGCTGGTGGTACCTGGTCGCGATGTTCGCCCTGGTCGCGTTCGCCGGCTTCCTGATATTCGGACCGTGGGGCAACATCAAACTCGGCGATGAGGACGAAGAGCCGGAGTTCACGTTCCTCGCGTACTTCGCGATGCTGTACTCGGCGGGGATCGCCGCCGGGATCGTGTTCTGGGGCCCCGCCGAGGCGATCTTCCACTACGACACCGTCTCGCCGTTCATCGGCGCGGAGTCGCAGTCGGCGGGGGCCGCCGTCGGGGCGATCCAGTACACGTTCTTCCACTGGGGCCTCTCCGCGTGGACCGCGTACGTGATCATGGCGCTCCCGATCGCGTACTTCGCCTACCGATACGATGCGCCGCTGCGCATCTCGACGGTGATCGCACCGTGGGTCGGCATCGAGAACCTCGACCGCCCGATCGCGAAGGTCATCGATATCCTCGCCGTGTTCGCGACGATCGGCGGCGTCGCGACGACGCTGGGACTGGTCGGCAGCCAGTTCCTCGTCGGCGTCGAGTGGATCACCGGTGTGAGCGTCGGCGATCTCGGGACGATCGCCGTGATTACCGGGCTGACCGTCGCGTTCACGATCTCGGTCGCGCTCGGCGTGGAGAAGGGAATCCGCCGCCTCTCGTACTTCAACATGGCCCTGTTCGCCGTGGTGACCGTCGCGACTTTCGTCCTCGGGCCGACGACGTACATCATGACCGTCGGCACCGAGGCGCTCGGCGCGTACATCAACGACTTCGTCACGATGAGCTTCTACACCGGCGCCGCCGAGAACGTCGGCGGCGGCGTCAGCGGCTGGGTCGGCGGCTGGACGGTCTTCTATTGGGCGTGGTGGTTCTCTTGGACGCCGTTCGTCGGGCTGTTCATCGCGCGCATCTCGCGCGGTCGGACGGTGAGACAGGTCGTCGTCACGGGCGTCGTCGCCTCGACGGGCATCACGATTCCGTGGTTCGCCACGATGGGCGGCACCGCGATCTTCCTGCAGGAGAACGGTCGCGCCGACATCCTCACCGTCATCAGCGAACTCGGTGAGGCCGGCTCCGGATACCCGCTGTTCGAGGCGTTGCCGCTCGGCGGCGTGTTGACGGGTCTGTTCCTCGTGCTCGTGACGACGTTCCTCGTCACGTCGGCCGACTCCTCGACGCTGGCGCTGGGAATGCTCACGACTGGCGGAAACGAAAAGCCCTCGACGATCAACCGCGTCATCTGGGGATTCCTCATCGGCGCGCTCGCGTCGCTGCTGATGGTCACCGGTGGCGTCGACGCCCTACAGCAGGCCGCGATCATCACCGGCGGACCGTTTGCGGTCATCGCGTTACTCGCCGTCGCAGCGATGATCGTCACGTTCAGCAGTCATCGACCGCTGTTCCTCCGCGAAGAGGACAACGTCTCGCTCCCGTCTCCCGAGCCCGAGACGTCCGACCGCGATGCCGCCGACGCTGATCCATCCGCCGACGCCGATCCGTCCGACGACTGACCGACCGCCGCTCGGCCGATCGATTTCGATTTCGGTGCCGGACGCTGTCGCGGCGTTCGTCCGGCGGGTGACTGCCGACCGGGAGCGGGGATGATACCGACGACGATCGGCTCGCTTCGTCTCTTCCGGTTCCAGTAGCTATCCGTCTCCAAGCCACTGCACGGCTACACGGTCACGCGACGTATTGCAGTCACGCGGAGTAGCGACGGCGAGCCCGCAACGCAGCCGATCGGCGATGAAAATCAGTCGTCGGCGTTACGTCGGTACCGCGAGCCTCACCCGTAGATCGGGAACTCCTCGCAGAGGTCGTCGACCCGCGACGAAACGCGATCGGCGACCGCGTCGTCATCGGGCGCGTCGAGCACGTCGACGATGAGATCGGCGACGGTCTCCATCTCGGCCTCCTCGAGGCCGCGGGTCGCGAGCGCGGGGGTACCGACGCGGATTCCGTTGGTCACCATCGGCGATCGCATCTCGCCGGGGATGGTGTTCTTGTTGACGACGATGCCGACGTCGCTCAGCGCTTCCTCGGCTTCCGTCCCCGTCAGATCGGGGTGGGAGTCGCGCAGATCGACGAGCAGGAGGTGTTTGTCGGTCCCGCCGCTGACCAGCGAGAGCCCCTGTTCGTCGAACACCTGGCCGAGGCGCTTCGCGTCGGCGCCGATCCGTTCGGCGTACGCTTCGAACTCGTCGGTCCGGTCCTCTGCGAATCCGACCGCCTTGCCGGCGACGTTGTGCATCAGCGGTCCGCCCTGCGCGCCGGGGAACACGGCGGAGTCGACGTCGTCGGCGTGCTCCTCGTCGCACATGATGAGCCCACCGCGTCCGGCGCGAATCGTCTTGTGGGTACTCCCGGTGACGAAGTCCGCGTGCTTGGCCGGCGACGAGTGAACGCCGGCCGCGATGAGACCGGTCACGTGAGCGATGTCCGCGAGGTGGTAGGCGGCGATCTCGCCGATGCGGTCGTACTCGAACTCGCGCGGGTAGGCCGACGAGCCGCTGACGATCATGTCCGGCTCGACCTCGCGGACCTGTTCCGCGACGGCGTCGTAGTCGATGTACCCCGTCTCGGGATCGTCCTTGTACTGCTCGACGTCGTAGAGCTGACCCGAGAAGTTCACGTTGTAACCGTGCGAGAGGTACCCGCCGTGTGACAGCGACAGCGAGAGGATCGCGTCTCCCGGCTCGAGGACCGCGAAGTAGACCCCCATGTTCGCCTGCGCCCCGCCGTGTGGCTGGACGGTGGCGTGGTCCATCTCGAAGAGCGCTTTCGCGTGCTCGATAGCGAGTTACTCCACCGTATCGACGTGCTGGCACCCACCGTAGTACCGACTGTCGGGATATCCTTCCGCGTACGTGTTCGTCAACACGCTTCCCTGCGCCTCGAGGACGGCTTTCGAGACGTGGTTCTCCGAAGCGATCATCCCGAGCGTCGATTCCTGCCGTTCGCGTTCGAGCGAGACGGCCTCGGACACGCTCGGCGCTATCCGGTCGAGTGGCTGTTCGAACGACATACGCCGAGTGGAACGGATTCGAGTGAGTATCTTGCGTGTGTGTAACACACCCCCACAAGATGTAACTCCGCTAACCGGACGTGGAACGGAGCCGACATTTAAGAGACCCGAACTGGTACCCCAGTGTGATGCGAACCGTCAGCACCGACGACGCACCGGCAGCCGTTGGCGCGTACAGTCAGGCGACCAGAACCGACGACGTCCTCATCACCGCGGGACAGCTCCCGCTGACGGCGGACGGCGACCTGTTAGACGACGAATCGGTCGGCGACCAGACGCGGCAGTGTCTGGAAAACGTCGCGGCGATCCTCGAGGCGGAGGGCCTGTCGATGGACGACGTCCTCAAGACGACCGTCTTCCTCGACGACATCGACGACTTCGAGGAGTTCAACGAGGTCTACAGCGAGTTCTTCGACGAGGAACCGCCTGCTCGGAGCGCGGTCGAAGTCGGCCGCGTCCCCAAGGGCGCGGCGATCGAGATCGAAGCGATCGCGGCCGCCGAATAGACGACCGCGGCGAGCACCGGACCGAAATCGACCCGTCTGTCCCACCTTTTCGTTCCGTCGACTACGGTTAGCTCAGCGAGAGCAAGAAACACGACCGTCCGAGCGTCCGTATTCGCGGTCTGACAGTGACCGGGCGATACGGATGGTTCGATCGCGGCTCTCCGGTCTCGAGTCTCTCGGGTTCGTAGAACGGATGCGATCGATCGCCATCTGGGACGGACTGACGACTCATCACGGCGGACAACTGCGGCTGACGCGTCCGGTCGATCGCTACTCGAGACGTCGGTCGTCGTCGGGCTCATTCGCCGGGACCTCTCCGTCTACGGGCCGTCGAGTCCTTACGGGTGCCGGTACGATTCGTCGGTACGTCACTACGCCGGTGATCGTGCCAACGAGATAGATCCACGCGCGGAGCGACGGGTCCGGCCCGCCGAAGAGCGCGTTCGCGACGTACGGACCATTCGCTGTCTGGTAACGCTTCGATCCCGAACAGATCGTTCTCGGCAGGCGGTTCGCCGCGCTTTCGCGGACGGCTTTCAGAACGAACTGGTACGCGAATTACACGTCGAATCGTTCCGTGTGCTTCACAACGATATCAGTGTTATCCGTCCGTCGACCACGTCTCGAGACTCGAGGCCCGTCGCCGTCGAGACGGTATCTGACGGCGATTCGTCTCAGGTACACCGGAACCGGTCCCGTGACTCGCGGGAGTTCGACGGAACCGAAGAGAACGCTATCGAAGGTCTGAACCTATCAGTCGTCCGCAACGGCCGTTGTGTCATCGTCGTCGGCAGTGAGTTCCTCACGGCTGTCGACGGGCTCACTGGGATTCGCCTGATCCAGTTCCGTCGCGGCTCCGAGTTGAGCGTCGGTCGCGTTCGGATCGACGACTCTCGTCTGTCCGCCCTCGGTCGTGATCTCGTCCTCGAGGTGCAACCGTATCGCTTCCGCGAGGGCGTCCGCCTCGAGCGGCTGGCCGCGCTCCTTGAGGTCCGCTTCGGTCGCGTCGGCGGGGATGTTGAACGCTCGTTGCGTGATGATCGGCCCCTGATCGAGATCCGTCGTCACGTAGTGGGCGGTGACGCCGGCGATCCGGACGCCCTCCTCGAGGGCCTGCCGGTAGGCGGCCGCGCCGGGGAACGCCGGCAGCAGCGAGGGGTGGACGTTGATGATGCGGTCCTCGTAGCGGAAGACGACCTCCGGCGAGAGGATCCGAATGTAGCGGGCCAGCGCGATGAGGTCGATCTCGTACTCCGCGAGGAGGTCGAGAAGCTCGTCCTCGTCGGGCGTGCCATTCTCGTCGCCGATGTCGTGGAACGGAACGTCGTATTCGGCCGCGAGCGGGCGGAGCGTGTCGTGGTTTCCGATGACGACCCCGATGTCCGCACCGAGTTCGTCGTTCTCCCAGCGCTCGAGCAGGGCCTCCAGGCAGTGGCTCTCCTTGGTGACGAGGACGGCGATGGACCGGTCCTCGCAGTTGGACGGGAATCGCACCGTGACGTCGACGCCGAACTCGTCGCCGAGCGCGTCGAGGTCCTCGCGGAGTTGTTCCCGCGAGACCGACATCTCGGACGCGTCGACCTGCATACCCATCCGAAACGTTCCTTCCCGCACGGCCTGATCCAGGTCGACAATGTCGACGTCGCGTTCGAACAGCAGCGACGTCACGTCGGCGATGATCTCCGAGTTGTCGTTGCCGACGATCGTGATCTCGGTCCGCTCGCGGGTCATCGTTCCCACCTCCGAGACCCGTCCTCGGTCGCGGTCGTCGACTGCGCTCGGTCGATCCCGGTGGCGCGTACTGATCGGTCTACCCGGTCCGTCGCCGCGGCGGACGACGCATACTGTGCTAGTGACATCCACTCTCCTGTTCCCGATCGCCGTTAATGAACCTTGGTTCTCCTGATATCGGTCGAATAGGACGTGTTTGCCGACCAACTCTTCAAGTCAGATAACAGACAATATGAAAAGCAGCGTGAGAATCGATCGGCGACCGTCTCCGATCGGGACCGAGGGTGATCAGGCCTCCGTTCGGAGGTAGTCGACGACGGCGGCCGGCTCGTCGTCGAGGCCGCCGCCCTGTGCGAACGTCGGTCCGCCGCCGCCACCGCCGCCGAACGTCGCCGTGACGTCGTCGACGAGTTCGCTAGCGTCCGTCTCACCGGTCGTACCGACGACCACGAACGCGCTTCCGTTCACGCCGGTCAGCGCAACCACGTCACCGATATCGCCCGCGAGCTCCCGCACGCGGTCTGACACGTCGTTGGGACCGATGCCGTCGATATCGAGCTCGCCGACGACCCACTCCTTGCCGTCCTTCGAGACGGTGTCGTCGCCCAACGACTCGAGGCGTTCCTCGAGCAGGCGGTCGCGCAGGGCGTCGACCTCCGCCTCGAGGGTCGCGTTCTCTTCAACGACGGCGGTCGCTCGCTCCGGAAGTTCCTCGACGCTCGTCTCCAGCGTCCGGGCGGCGCGAGTCGCGGCTCGCGTCTCGTCGAGTTGCGCGCGAACGGCGGTCGGGCCGACCGCGTACTCGACGCGTACGAGGCCCGATCCGGGGTTGGACACCTCGAGGACCTTGACGGGTCCGATCTCGACGGTGTTTTCGACGTGCGTCCCGCCGCAGGCGGCGATGTCCCAGTCGTCGATCTCGACGACGCGGACGGTATCAGTCGTCTCGGCCGCGCCGGTTTCGTTGAAGACGATCTCGTCGCGGTCCCGCGCCTGCGCTGCATCCATCTCCCGCCAGGAGACGTCTCTTGACTCCCAGACGACCTCGTTGACCATCCGCTGGAGGGTGAGCGCGTTCACCTCGTCCGGGTCGCGATCGGTCTCGAAGTCGATGCGGCCCTTCTCCGCGTCGATGTCGAACCCGCCGTAACCGTGGTCGTCGAACAGTTCGCGACCGGCGCCGTACAGCACGTGACTGGCGGTGTGCGCTCGCATACAGTAGGTCCGAAACTCGTCGTCGATCGAGCCGGTCACGTCGTCGCCCGTCTCGAAGTCGGGCGCCGTCGCTAGTGTGTGAACGGTCTCGCCGTCGCGCGTCTGCACGTCGACGACGTCGATCCCGTTCAGCGTCCCGCGATCGGCCGGTTGGCCGCCGCCTTCGGCGTAGAAGTACGTTTCCTCGAGCCGGACGTTGGTCCCATCGACCGACCGTACCGTCGCCTCGAACTCCGTCACGTACGGCTCGTCCGGTGCGCGATTACCTGTCGATTCAGAAGCCATTGTGCTGAGTGTCGGCATACACAATTATAAACCGTGCGGAGAACCGGGATCGGCGACACATTAATGAAGTCGCCGGTTCCACGTGTGGTATGGAGTATCACGAGTCGGTCGACTACCTCGAGTCGCTACAGCGGCGTCGACCCAAGCTCGGAACGGAAACGACCGCCGCGTTACTCACGCATCTCGATCGCCCGCACGAGGACCTCGACTGCGTCCAGATCGCCGGGTCGAACGGGAAGGGAAGCACCGCATGTATGCTCGAGCGGGTTCTTCGCGACGCTGGACTCGATGTCGGCCTCTATACGTCGCCTGATCTAAACGATCTGCGCGAACGGATTCAGATCAACGGCCGGAAAATCCCGAAACAGCGGGTCCAGGAATTCGTCGCCGAAATCGACGACTGCGTCGAACGGCTCCGCGAGGTAGACGATACGCCGACCTACTTCGAGGTTCTCACAGCGCTTGCGCTCCACCACTTCGCCAACGAGGACGTCGACGTCGCCGTTCTCGAGGTCGGCATCGGCGGCCGATACGACGCGACGAGCGCCGTCGATCCCGTCGCGAGCGCCGTGACCAGCGTCTCGCTGGAACACACCGACATCCTCGGCGACACGATCGAGGAGATCGCCCGCGACAAGGCACAGGTCTCGCCGGCCGATGCGCCGCTGGTGACCGGCGCGTCGGGGGCGGCCCTCGAGGCGATCCGCTCGGAGACGGACGTGATTACCGTTGGAAGCGACGACGCGGACGTGGTCGCCCGCGAGCACGGGCTGGCATCGCCGATCGAGAGCGAGATTTCGATCGCGGGACCGAAGTGGTCGTTCGAGACGCGGCTGCCGCTCGTGGGCCCACATCAGGCGACCAACGCCGGCGTCGCGGCGACGCTGGCTGATCAGGTCGCCGGCGTCGATCCGGAATCGATCGCGCGCGGTCTCCGCGACTCCTACTGGCCGGGCCGGTTCGAAGTCATGTCGACGACGCCGCTCGCGATCCTCGACGGCGCGCATAATCCGGGCGCCTGCGAGACGCTCGCCTCGCTCGTCGACCGATACTCGTTCGACGACCTCCACCTCGTCTTCGGCGCGATGCGAGAGAAGGACCACCGGGGCATGGCGGCGGCGTTGCCGTCCCCCGATGCGCTCTACCTCTGTGAGCCGGACGTACCCCGCGCCGAGAATACGGACGCCCTCGCGGCCGCGTTTGACGATCGCCCGGCGACGATCGACTGCGCAGGGTCCGTCCTCGAGGCGACCGAGCGGGCGCTGTCGGCGGCCGACGAAGGCGACTGCGTCCTCGTCACCGGCTCGCTGTACGCGGTCGCAGAAGCGCGCGACCGGTGGACGCGGCTCCAGATCCCGAAGCGAACGGCCGCGACGGAACAGGCGCGAAACGTACTCACGAGCGCGGCCGTCGACGCGGAGACCGCCGAATCCGTCGCGGACGAGACCGTCCATCGAACGATCAAGACCTATCTGCGCGGTCCGCAGGCCGAGCGCGTCGAACAGGCGTTCGAGGCGATCGGCGGAACGTGCGTCCGTTCGGACGCCGAGACGGCCGGTCGCCGCGTCGTGACGATCCTCTCCGGGACGTCGTCACAGTTCCGGGACCTGTTTGAGGAACTGACCGACGCCGACCGCGGCCTCGCCCACGTCGCCGCCCAACTCCGGCGAACGATCGACGACGATCGCGTCGACGAACGAGCCGATCGCGATCGGTATCCGTGGGATCGAACCCCCGCGGTCATGGGCATCCTGAACGTCACGCCGGACAGTTTCTACGACGGAGGAGAGTATGACCGCGTGCCGGACGCGGTCCGGCAAGCCCGCGAAATGGTCGCCGCCGGCGCCGATATCATTGACGTCGGCGGCGAGAGCACCCGTCCCGGCGCCGAGCCGGTCTCGGTCGCCGAAGAGATCGACCGCGTCGTCCCGGTCATCGAACGCATCGCGGACCTGGACCCGGACGTCCCGATCTCGGTTGACACGCGGAAAGCGGCCGTCGCCGACGCCGCGCTCGAGGCGGGCGCGGACATCGTCAACGACGTCTCCGGACTCGAGGACCCGGAGATGCGCTTCGTCGTGGCCGACCACGACGCGTCGCTCGTCATCATGCACAGCCTCGAGACGCCCGTTAATCCCGATCGGACCGTCACCTACGACGACGTCGTCGAAGACGTCCTGCACGAACTCTCGGAGACGGTGTTGCTCGCGGAACGTGCGGGATTGGATCGCGACCAGATCGTCGTCGATCCCGGACTCGGATTCGGAAAGAATCCGGCCGAGAGCTTCGAACTGGCCGCCAGGATCGACGAGTTGCGCGCGCTGGGGTGTCCCATCATGATCGGTCACTCCCGGAAGTCGATGTTCGACCGCGTCGGCTGCGAGCCCGGCGAGCGATTACCGCCGACGCTCGCGGTGACGACCATGGCAGCCGAACGCGGCGCCGACGTCGTCAGAGTTCACGACGTCTCCGAAAACGCCGCTGCGGTTCGGACGGTCCGCACGGCGGACGCTCGATACTAGCCCTCGCAGTTGAAGCTGGAAGCAGAAGTGAAACCAAGTGAACGCAATCACGAACGGGCGGCGAACGAAGCGGTCGACACCGTTGGATACGTCTCCTCGAGTTCCCTCGCCTCCTCGGGAAGGACGGCGGCGACGACGTACTCGGTGTGATCCTCGAAGTAGTTAAGCAGACCGCGAATCCGATCCGCGTCGAGCATTTCGACGGCGTCGATGACGATGAACGGTAGTTCGCTCGCGACGTCGTGAACGAGATAGCCCGCGAAGGCGACGTCGAGCCCGATCACCTCGCGCTCGCTCTTGCTCAGGCTGTCGACCGTGTCCTCGTACGCGGCGCCGCTCTCGCTCGAGCGAACGATATGTAGCTCGAAGTCGGTCGACGACGGTGCATCACTGTCTCCCGCGAGCCGTTCGATCCAGACGCGTTCGACGTTCTCGTAGTCCAGCACGTCGAGGACCTGCTGCATCGATTCGTTGAACGTTGTGACGAGGTCGCGCTCGAGCGTCTCGATCCGCTCGCGCTGCTCTCGCAGCCGCGTCGCGACCGACTCGCGCTCCGCCTCGAGGTCGTCGCGGTTCTTGAGTTCCGCCTCGAGCTCCTCGATCTCCCGTTCGAGTTCGGTCAACTCGTTCTCGAGCTGCCCGCGTTCGTATTCGAGGTCGCTCACCTCGCCGTGGAGCTCGAGCAGTTCGTCGTCTCGTTCGTCGAGCGTTTCGGCGTCCGCTTGAAGCGATTCGATCTCGTCGTCGAGCGCCGCTTTCTCGTCCCGTAACTCGCTCAGCGTTTCCTCTCGCTGTTCGATCTCGGCCTCGACCGACCGCTCTTTCTCGGCGAGTCGCTCGCGTTCGTCGCGCCGGCGTTCGAGCTGTCGTTTCTCCTCCTCGAGCGATCGTACTCGCTCGGTGATCGTCTCGCGCTGCTGGCGCTTTTCTCCGATGATCTCCTGGACTACCCGGACCTGCTCGGCGATCTCTTCCCGTTCGACGGTGGAGCCGCACGTCCAACAGGAGATCGTCCGCGACGAGGGATCGAGTTCGGCGACGATCTCGTCCGATTTCATCTCCTCGGGGATCTCTCGCTCGTCGTCCAGCAGCTGGTCGTTCATCTCGACGATCGGGCTCAACGCGTTGATCGTACTCGTCAGTTGCTGTTTCTGATGGTGAAGACCCTCGATTTCGCTCTCGACCGCGTCGACGTCCCGTGCCGACTCCGCCGTTCCGGGTTCGTCGCGCTGCTCGCGGACGGCCTCGAGCTCGTCCTCCAGCGAGCGGATCGCCTCTCGTTGCGTTTCGATGCGATTGCGAACGGACTCGCGCTCCGATCGCTTCTCCTTGAGGTCGTCGAGGACGTCGTTGCCGTCGGTCTCCGCTTCCCGCTCGTCGATCTCCTCGCGCTTCTCGCGGAGCGCTGTCTCGATCTCCTCGCGGTCCTCGCGCAGGGTGGTCGCTCGCGTCCGCAGCGTCGGGAGTCGGTCCTCGGATCGATCTAACTCCGCGAGTCGCTCGTCGAGCCGATCCTTTCGCGCTTTCAGCTGCTCGATCTCGGCCTCGATTTCCGCGGTATCGACCGGCCGCATCAGTAGCTCGTACACGTCCCCGTCGGTGAGAAGACACTGCCTGATCGGATTCGTTTCTCCGAGTGCGGCGAACAGTTCACAGAGGTCGGTCCGATCGGAAAACCGCTCCGCGTCGGTGACGGTCGGATCGCCGTTTTCGTTCGACAACTCCAAGAAGTACTCGTTCTCGTCCGTTCGAAGCGTCACCCGTCCGCGATCGGCGTCGCTCTTTATTGGCGGTGTGGGTCCGCCGAGTACGGCGGCCAGTCCGCGAAGGAACGACGACTTGTTCGACGCGTTCTCCCCTGAGAGCAGCGTCACTCCGGGTGAGAGCGTCAGTTCGCCGTCGGTGATTCCACCGACGTTCTGGACGGTGATATGTAATTCCTCGAACTCGCTTTCCGGCTCCGATTCAGGGCTGTTTACAAACATGGATGGGCGAACGACCGATGGATCGATAGCGGCACAGCGTTGATTGATTAGGCCGCGCACCGGTAGATGATGGCTGTGTTCTATATAATCGTTTGGCCGAATAATACTTTCACGATCTAGGAGTAACGTATATACGACGGCCCGTTATCGTCGGCCGACCGCCGACTTCGAAACCCGCCCGTACTCGTGACACCGCCCGTCGATCACGCTTCGGTCTCATCGTCTCGAGCATCGGTTCGACCGGCCTCTCGGCACGAACAGCGTCCCCGATCCACGAGGCGGGCAAACGTGTACTCCTCACCGCATTCCGTACATGCGACGCGCAGACTCAGCGTGACCTCCGGGTCGCCGATCGTCAGGTGACCGCTCGAGCGGAGTCGATCGATCGTTCGCATGGTGATCGACTCGGTTCGGGACAGTAATTTGAAGACGACGTTCTTCGCGTCAGTCCGATCGATTCGCGTGGTCCGCTCGGTGTCGACGTCGAGGCAGTCGTTGAGATGCGTCCGAACGGTCTGGTAACTGACGAAGTCGTCCGTGACCGCGTCCGGATCGATTCCGTTCCGTTCGAGTCGGGACTGCGCTTCGACTCGCGTTCCGACGCTCACGTCATCGTCGGTAAGCAGGCGGTAGAGGTTCTCGACTTCACCCTCAAGCGTCTCCATGTCCGATTCGTTCACCGCCGCTTCGAGCACCTGCCGGTTGTGATACGTTTCGAGGTCGCGGAGACTGGCTCCCGCGTCCCGGCGCTCGAGGAGTCGCTGATCGAGGTCGTCGAGTTTCCGCTCACGGGCGACCCGATCGATCTTACAGCCTCCGGTGTCGTTCGCCATCGTATATATTGCGTGTGTGGGACACCATTTATTTTCTTCCCGCTGTGTCGCCGCCGCGAATCGTTATCCGACTGACTCGAGCATACTCTTATGATGCTGCCCAAAGCAACGAGAAAGTACCGTGCAGACGGACGATACACGACCGGCGAGCCGATATGGAACCGACGATCGAGACCGCTCGGTAATTAAGACGAAACCATTACTGAAGAGATGCCTATCACCGTAAAAGCCTACGCCGAACACGACGAACTCGCTCTGGTCCCGACGTTGCGGAGCATAGATGGTATCGAAATCGAAGTGATAACGCAGGCGAACACCGATCCGGATTCGGACGTCTTTCCGTTTCTCATCACGTACGACGACCGCGACGAATTGGAGCGTCACCTCGATTCTGATCCGACCGTTGACGGTTATGAACTCGTCGACGCGAACGACGACATGTTCATCTACTATATCGAACATTCAGACGGGACCATATTACTCAGTCCGATCCTCACGGAAGTGAACGGATTCATGTTGCGTACGGAAACCAGACGTCGCGGATGGTTCGTCCAGTTACAACTCCCGGACCGAGAGGCGCTCAATACGATCTGGGAGTACGCCGAAGGGTGCGGGATGAAGTTCGAGATTATCGAACTACACGGGAGCACGGGGACCGAAAAAGATATTTCGTTCGGGCTGACGGACGAACAGATCGAAGCACTGCAAACAGCGTACAAGTGCGGGTACTTCAACGAGCCGCGAGACACGGCCCTCAGCGGTGTTGCCGACGAGGTCGGCGTCTCCTCGACCGCGATGAGCGGTCGGCTTCGACGCGGGATGCGAAACTTGATCTCTGCGACGTTGATGGACGAAGATATCGACTGACGCTCCCCGCTACTATTTGCGTGTTACCAGTTCTCTGTAGATATGGAATTCTGTTCTATAATAAACATAATAGATGTTTCTTTGAGGGGAAGAGACATAAAGCTGCTTCTGAGGAGGTTTATAGCCCAGGTTACTATATTTATAAAACTGGTTATAAGTTTATCTCCCAAGCCGGCTAACAGACACTGATCGATGGCCAAGTGCGTAACTTTACCGATGTATGACTGGTTCGATGGGATTCGAGCCCACGGATCACCTTCATGTAACGGTATCCGGAACGGACTCCGTCATATGTGGGGTACTTAAAGAGGGGGCATATTACTCATTAAAGATCATTTTGGTGACTGTCAATTACTAACCTATGAGTAGTGCCGTAGACTCGGCGGCCGACCGACCGACGCATCACTTGCACCACGACTGGACTGGGGAGGAGTGGGCGAGTGATCGTATCGTGCAGGCGATTGCGGAGTACGAAAAGGAGCGTCTGGAGGATCTTCCACCGCTGAGCGACAGTATCAATCCCGAGGCGCTCGATACGGCGTTCGAATCCGCCGACGGGAGCGCCGGTAAGGCCGGGTGTATCACCTTCTCCTACTACGGCTACACCGTTCTCGTGCAGAGCACTGGACAGATTCTCATCAAGAAAAACTAACTCCCCTTACACTACACAACAATGACCGATATTGGAGGCTTTCAGGACCACGTTGCACGAATCGACCTCGGAAACGACGACGTCGCGTACGAAGGAATCGACGAGGAAGACGCGAAGAAATACATCGGGGCGCGCGGCCTCGGTGTGAAATACGTCTTCGAACAGGGATCGGACGTCGACCCGCTCGGTCCCGACAATCTACTGGCGTTCATGAACGGCCCGCTGTCGGGAACGCAGGTGACGATGAGCGGCCGAATCGCCGTCTGTACGAAGTCACCCTTGACCGGGACCGTTACCGACAGTCACCACGGCGGCTGGTCGGGCGCTCGCCTGAAGTGGGCCGGCTTCGACGGGCTCCTGTTCGAAGGGCAGGCCGATGACCCCGTCTACGCCGTCGTCGAGGATGGCGCGGTCGAACTCCGGGACGCGTCCCACCTCTGGGGGAAAGGCGTCCACGAGACCTGCGAGACGATCGAGGACGAAGTCGAGGGCTCGTACGGCAAGAACCTCTCGATCATGGCGATCGGCCCTGGTGGTGAGAACGAGGTCCGATACGCCTGTATCATGAACGAAGACGACCGGGCCTCCGGTCGCGGTGGGACCGGTTGCGTGATGGGCAACAAACGGCTGAAGGCGATCGTCATCAAGTCGAGTACCGAGATGCCCCAGCCCGCGGATCCGGAAACGTTCCGCGAGGGCCACCAGCAGGCGATGAAGGCGATCACCGAGTCGGACGTCACTGCGCCCAACGAGGGCGGTCTCTCGATGTACGGGACGAACGTTCTGATGAACCTCACGGAGGAAATGGACGGTCACCCGACCAAGAACGGGCGATACACCTCCGCGATCTCGTACAACGAGCACGAGACGGATCGACCGAAGGATCTCGACGCCGAACGCATCAGCGGCGAAAACGTCCGCGAGAACATCTTGGTCGACGAACCCACGTGTCACTCTTGTCCGGTCGCCTGTAAGAAGGAGGTCGAAGTCGACGTGATGCACAAGGGCGAGGAGCTGAACGTCCGGATGGAGTCCTTCGAGTACGAGTCCGCCTGGGCGCTCGGGACGAACTCCGCCAACGACGACCGGGACAAGATCGCCGTGATGATCGACCGCTGTAACGACATGGGCCTCGACACCATCGAGATAGGCAACATCATGGCGATGGCTATGGACGCGACCGAAAAGGGCTATCTCGACGACGTGGACGACGGGCTCGACTGGGGCGACGCGGAGACGATGATCGACATGATCGAGCGCGTCGCTCATCGCGAGGACGACCTCGCCGACCTCCTCGCACGAGGCCAGGCGCGGATGGCCGACGAAATCGACGCTCACGACTGCCGACTCGACGTGAAAGGCCAGTCCATCGCCGCGTACGACCCCCGCTGTATGAAGGGAATGGGGATCGGCTACGCGACCTCGAACCGCGGGGCCTGTCATCTGCGGGGCTACACGCCCGCCGCGGAGATCCTGGGCATCCCCGAGAAGGTCGATCCCTACGAGTACGAAGGGAAGGGCGAACTCACCGCCCAGTTCCAGGACCTCCACGCCATCAGCGACTCGTTCGACATCTGCAAGTTCAACGCCTTCGCGGAGGGCATCGAGGAGTACGTCACCCAGTACAACGGGATGACCGGGCTGGAGTACACCGAGGAAGACCTGCTCGAGTGCGGCGAACGAGTCTATAACCTCGAGCGCTACTACAACAACCTCGTCGGCTTCGACGGCGACGACGACTCGCTGCCCGAGGTGTTCCTCGAAGAAGGCGAGACGCCGGGTCAGGGCGCCTCGGAGGGCGAATACTGCGAACTCGAGGAGATGAAGGAAGAGTATTACGACCACCGCGGCTGGGTCGACGGCGTCGTCCCCGACGAGAAACTCGACGAGCTCGAAATCGAGATCGGTCCCGGTACCGGTGTCAGCGACGGTGGAAGTGGGGCAGCGGTTCCGTCCGACGACTGACGAAACGACCGACGGATTCCTCGCGGTCTCGAACGGCATTCACGAAGTCCTCACGAGCGCGACCTCGAACGCCTTCTACCGAATTCGTCGAAGTTGGGAGAACGGACGGCGATGCCTATCAGAGCGTTCGCCGTCCGGTTCCACCAGACTAGTTGTTCGCTCCGAGAGATACAAGCGATTCTTCGCTCACTCGGCGTCGAACGCTCTCATCAAGCACTCTGGCACTGAGTATATCGGCTTGCTGACAGCGTGTCAGACCCGCCGACGCCCACGAGAGCAACGCTCTCGTGCGGCCGCTTGGAGCGCAAAGCGCTCCACTGGTCGGCGAATCTTCGATTCGCCTCGACAACAGAACGCAACGCGTTCTGCGGACGGCACGCCGTCGCAGGTCGCGGTTGATGAAATCGCTGACAGGATTAACGGTGACCAATCTTGTGGGTGTTCTACAATAATCCTTGACATAGGCTACGTTTCTACATGGACTCACCGAGAAACACGATCTCTCTGATGCTGAATTTCTCGTTGATGGTGCTGGATATCTAACTACCCTCTCTCGATTAGGAGTAAGCGGCCACCTCGACTGTGTCGATCGAAACCGCATTGAAAAGTGGTTTCAGACCCTCAAAATGCGGATCGACCGCTTCCATGACTCCTGGGTCGGCAGTCGGGCGAGCGGCAGAGAATTGCTTGAACAGATTGTACACTACTATAACATACAACGACCGCACCAGTCACTCGACAGACAATCGCCAGCGGAGGTGCCAAACGACACCGGGCCGCTGTGAATCACCCATCCGGATCGCTATATAACGGGACTCCGTTCCGTAAGCGGCGAACGTTCGACTGTCTCCGCGTACTTCTCACGAGCAGTGATTATTCTCGTTCTCTCCTGTAGTCTCGTAACGGGCGGTAAAACGGTGCTCCGCGCCAGAAGCGCTTAACTAGACGGTGCCCGAAGAACTATTATATCGCGTCTCGACGTAAATCGTAATGAGTAGGGCTGCCGACGTCTCGCAGCAATGTGCGTTCCCGACGGCGATCGACGTCACCGCAGTCTTGGACCGACTCGAAATCCAGTTCCTCGACGTCCACGACCATCGTGCGATCGTTATCTTCGCCGGCGCGATCCTCAACCTCGAGTGCCGCGAGGGTGATCTAACCGCCCTCGAGCGTGCGGAAATCACCGTTTACGAGCCCCCAGTTCGCAGTAACAGAGATACCGAAAACGAGACCGCGGCCACGGTCGGAGTCATCGACGATTTCGTCGAGCAACTGGACGCGACGGGCCAGCCTCCGTGAACCGTCATCGGAAATTAGGTCGCGACGACGAAGGCGGTTCGGTAACGAGGACGACGAACTATCGGATTACCGCATTTTGTCCGTCACGTTCGCCTGCGGTCAAAGCCGACCGATTCGATCGGTCTTCCGTACCGACGCCGACGAGTCGCCGCTACGTATCGAACCCCGTTCGTTTGACTCCTCCAAATATCGACGTGAAAGGGACAATCGATTCGAATCAGAAGAAAACGACCGATCGCGGTCATTGTCCGAGACCGACGTCCGGCGAACCGAACGACGTCCTCGAGTAGGGCCGACGCCCCGGTCGCTCGGTCAGCGCTTGCGTCGACCCTCGTCCGATCCGCCGACGGTCTCGAGTCACGTTCCGCCCGTCGAATTCACTCCGTTCTTCGCGACTCGAGGAGCAGCTTCTGCTCGACGCGCTTGACCTCGTGCTGGACGTCGCGGACGGCGTCGATGTTCGCGGAGATGGACGTGACCCCTTCCGTGGCGAGGAACCGGACCATCTCGGGTTTCGAGCCGGCCTGGCCGCAGATGCTGGTGTCGACGTCGTATTCGCGGCAGGTCTCGATGACGTCGCCGATCAGCCGCAAAACGGCAGGGTGGAGTTCGTCGAAGCGGTCGGCGACGTTTTCGTTGTTCCGATCGACGGCCAGCGTGTACTGGGTGAGGTCGTTGGTGCCGAAGGAGGCGAAGTCGATACCTGCCTCGATCAGCTCTTCGACCGCCAGCGCCGCGGCCGGCGTCTCGATCATCGCGCCCCAGCGGCGCTTCTCGGGGTCGATGCCAGCCTCCTTCATGAGCGACTTGGCCTGGTAGATGTCCTCCGCGTCGTTGACCAGCGGGAACATGATCTCGACGTTGTCGTAGCCCATCTCGTAGAGCCGCCGAAACGCCTCGAGTTCGTGGGCGAAGACGTCGGGTCGATCGAGCGACCGGCGGATGCCACGGTAGCCGAGCATCGGGTTGTGCTCCTCGGGTTCGTTCTCCCCGCCCTCGAGCTGGCGGAACTCGTCGGTCGGCGCGTCCAGCGTCCGGACGCGGACGGGACGCGGGTAGAACTCGTCGGCGACGCCGCGGATGCCGTCGATCAGTTCCTGCGTGTAGGCGTCGGTGCCGTTCTCTTCGATGAACTTCTCGGGCGTCTGGTTCAGCGAGAGGATCATGTGTTCGGTCCGAAGGAGACCGACGCCGTCGGCGCCGGTCGCGGCCGCGCGCTCGGCGGCCTCCGGGATCGAGACGTTGACCTTCACCTCCGTCGCGGTCATGGGCTTGACCGGCGACTGCGGCCGGACCTCCTCGACGGGTTCGGTCTCTTCGTCGGGTTCGACTTCCTTGCCCTCGAGGACTGCGCCCTTGTCGCCGTCGAGCGTGACGAGTTGCCCGTCCTTGAGGACGGAGGTAGCATTGGTGGTGCCGACGATAGCCGGAACGCCCAGTTCGCGCGAGACGATGGCGGCGTGGCTGGTCATGCCGCCCTCGTCGGTGACGATCCCTGCCGCGCGTTTCATCGCAGGGACCATGTCCGGCATCGTCATCTCGGTGACGATGATGTCGCCCTCGCCGACCTTCGCGAGGTCGTCGAGTTTCGTGACGATCCGGGCCGGTCCGCTGACCGTCCCCGGACTCGAGCCCAACCCGTCGACGATGACCTCGCCGGCGCCGTTTGCCCCCGAATCCGAACCCGGACTCGAGCTCGCGCCGCTGGCGCCGGCGCTCTGAACGCCGCCGCTACCGTCGGTCACCCCTTTCGAGACGTCAAAACTACCGGTTTCGGTCGCCGCGTCGCCGCCCTCGTCGATGGTGGTGATCGGCCGGGACTGGAGCATGTAGACCTCGTCCTCAACGATAGCCCATTCGACATCCTGTGGTTCGTCATAGTGGTCCTCGACGCGCTCGCCGAGATCAACCAGCGCGCCGATCTCGTCGTCGGCGAGGACTCGTTCGTTCCGTTTCTCTTGGGGAACCTCGCGCTCGACGGTCTCGCCGGTTTCTTCGTCTTTCTCGTGCATCACCTTCTTCTCGGCGACGGTGACGTCGACCGAGCGGTCGTCGCGCTCGACGACGTAGTTATCCGGCGAGACGGCACCGGAGACGACGGCCTCGCCCAGGCCCCAGGCGCCCTCGATGATCATCGTCTGGTCGCCCGTCGAGGGGTGGCTCGTGAACATCACGCCCGACTTCTCGGCGTCGACCATCTGCTGGACGACGACCGCGATGTTGACCACCGAGTGGTCGAAGCCCTGCTCTTGGCGGTAGTAGATCGCCCGCTGGGTAAAGAGCGAGGCCCAGCACTCGCGAACGCGGTCGAGCAGCGCCTCCTCGGTGACGTTGAGGAACGTCTCCTGTTGGCCCGCGAAGGAGGCGTCGGGCAGGTCCTCGGCCGTCGCCGACGACCGCACCGCGACGAACGCCTCGCCGTCGCCGACCTGCCGATACGACTCGAGGATCTCCTCGCGGAGTTCGTCGGGGAAGGGGGTCTCGAGGATGAGTTCCTGCGCGCGGTCGGCGGCGTCGGCCAGTGCCGCCGAGTCGTCGGCGTCGACGTCGACGGCCGCGAACAGTTCCTCGTCGATTTCGGCCGCTTCGATGAACGATCGATAGGTCCCAGCGGTGACGACGAATCCCGGGGGCACGGGCAGCCCAGCACCCGTCAACTCGCCCAGGGAGGCGCCTTTACCACCGACCGTCTCGAGATCGTCGGCGCTGACCTTTTCTAACCAGAGTACAGCCATGATGTCGACAGAATAGCTGCTGTATCAAGGGATTTTCGCCTTTTCCACGGAACGTGGCTCCGTTCCGAGACGGCAACGGGAAACAACTGTGATGTAAATGGCCGTGATCGGCCGAAAGAGCCGTGTGTGGGAGGATTTCGTTTGAGTTATCGAGCGCTAACTGTTATTTACTATATACCATGAGTTCTCGAATCGGAAATCGCGAGTAGTATCTGTGTCTGACCACGGAACGGTTCGGAGGTTCTCGCGTTCGGATCAGCGACGAGCGACGGACGGATCGATCCGCTATACTGCGGCATTCGTGACGGTGCCCTCGACGCTGCGTCGAATGGTTCCGCGTCTCGGTCCAAGAGAACCGGTACTGTTGACGAGAGAGGGGGGCCCTTCAGTGCTGTCTAGATACGCGAAACCGCAAGGGTGAGAGACGTTGGGGTTGCGGTATCGGCTGTGAGAGTACTATCTAGACCGTGATATAACGAGACTCTGTTCCCTGAGCGGGAAAATTCGGCTGTCTTAGCACACTTCTCACGAAGTGCATGGAAGGCGGGTACACCACCCGATTTCGACGTAGACGGGAATCCGTCCGCGTGATCGGTCAACTGACCACCGACGGCGTCAGAACGGGCGACAGGGTTCGGCCCGCCTCTGTCGACGAACTCAGCAGGCCCGATTCCGGCATCCGAGAGCCCGAGAGCAGGACCGAGACGGGTGCCAGTTTACGTCCGTATAGATAGGGTTATTGTCAATAATCGGCGACTTTATGAGGGTATTCTATGTAACCAGCATAGGTAGATCATGCCAACTCACAATAGAGAGATCTCGCGAGACGTCAGAGAACTCGGCGAACTGCTGGGCGAGGTACTGAAGGACCAGACGTCGCGACAGGCGTTCGAGACGGTCGAGTCGTGCCGGCAGACCGCGGTCGAATACCGCTCCGGGGAGCGCGAGTCTCGTGACCCGCTGGTAGCGGAACTCGAGGGGCTGTCGCCCCACCAGCAGCGGATCGTCGTGCGTGCGTTTACGACCTACTTCGAACTGATCAATCTCGCGGAGGAACGCGAGCGAGTGCGTACGATCCGCACCGAATCCAACGAGGGCACCCTCGAGGACGGTCTTAGCGCTGCGGCCGCAGAACTGGGCGAAGAAGACGTCGATACCGTCCACCAAGTGTTGGACGACGTGCTAATCGAGCCGACGTTCACCGCACACCCGACCGAAGCGCGACGGAAAACGGTCAAATCCAAACTCAGAGATATCTCGACGCATCTCGAGACGCTGGACGAACGGCTGCTCACCGAGAAGGAGCAGTCACAGGTGTGGCGGGACATCGACGCGGAGGTGACGAGCCTCTGGCAGACCCCACAGGTCCGAAACCGCCAGCCCGAGCCCGAAGACGAGGCGCGCAACGTCCAGTGGTACCTCGAGAACACGCTGTTCGACGTCGTCAGTGAAGTCTACGACGAACTCGCCGACGCCATCGACGCCGAGGTTGACGGCGACCTCGAGATTCCGAAGCTGTTCGAGTTCCGCTCGTGGGCGGGCAGCGACCGCGACGGCAACCCCTACGTGACGCCCGAAGTCACTTCGAATACCCTCGAGCGCCAGCGCGAGGTCGTCCTCGAGAAGTACCGCGAGCAACTCAAGCACCTCTCGGGCGTGCTGAGCCAAGACGGCAGCCGCATCGACACCGACGGCGAGTTCGAGGCCTCCCTCGAGGAAGACCGTGAACGGCTTCCCGGTAGCGCCCGCATGGCCGAAGAACGCTACCCTGACGAACCGTACCGCCAGAAGCTCAAACTCATGCGCGAGCGCCTCGCGCGCGTCGGCGACGTCCGTCCGGGCGGCTACGACGACGTCGACGAACTCCTCAACGACCTCGAGATCATCGCACAGAGCCTCCGTAACAACGTGGCCGAAAACGTCGTCGAGGCCCACGTCGACCCGATCCGGCGCCAGGTCGCCACCTTCGGCTTCTCGCTGGCCAGCCTCGATCTGCGCGAACATCAGCAGAAGCATACCGACGCTATCGCCGAGGCCCTCGAGAGCGAGGGGATCGACTACTACGATCTCTCGGAGGCCGAGCGCGTCACGTTCCTGACCGACGCCGTGTTACAGGACGAGCCCGTACTCGACCTGAGCGAAACCGACGGGCTCTCGGAGGACTCGGCGCGCGTCTTCGAGCTCTTCGACAGCCTCGCCGACTGGCAGACCGAGTACGGCGTCGAGGCCATCGACACCTACGCCATCTCGATGACCGACGAGCCCAGCCACGTTCTCGAGGTGCTGTTCTTGGCCGATCAGGCCGGCGTCGTCTCGTTGCCCGAACACTCGGGGATCGACATCGTTCCGCTGCTCGAGACCGAGTACGCCCTCTCGGGAGCGCGACGCATCATGGGGACGCTATTCGAGAACGAGGCCTACAGTCAGGCCCTCGAGGCTCGCGGGCGGACCCAGGAGATCATGCTGGGCTACTCGGACTCGAACAAGGAGAACGGCTTCCTGGCGGCCAATTGGTCGCTATTTAAAAACCAGCGCCGGCTGGGCGAGATCTGCGACGATTACGACGTCCAGATGCGGCTGTTCCACGGCCGCGGCGGCTCGATCTCGCGCGGCGGCGGTCCGATGAACGAGGCGCTGCTGGCGCTGCCGAACAACACCATTACGGGCCAGGTCAAGTTCACCGAACAAGGCGAAGCCATCGCCGAGAAGTACGGCAATCCCCGCATCGCCGAGCGCAACATCGAGCAGATGCTCAATGCCCAACTCCGGGCGCGCAAGCAGGCGATCAACCAACCCGAAGAGGAGATTCCCTCGGAGTGGACCGACGCGATGGAGACGATGGCCGACGCCGCCCGGCAAGAGTACCGGAACCTCCTCGAGAGCGACGGCTTCGTCCGATACTTCGAGCAGGCGACGCCGATTACGGTGATCGAGGACCTCAACCTCGGCTCGCGGCCGGCCTCGCGGTCGGGCGAGCGCAGCGTTGAGGATCTCCGGGCGATCCCGTGGGTGTTCTCCTGGACGCAGTCGCGATGTATCCTCCCGGGCTGGTACGCCGTCGCGACCGGTATCGAAGCGTATCTGGAGGACGGCGGCTCGATGGAGACGCTCCGGGAGATGTACGACGAGTGGCCGTTCTTCCGGACGACGCTGGACAATGCCGCCCTCTCGCTGTCCCGCACCGATCTCGAGATCGCTGCGCAATACGCGGACATCGCGGATCCCGATCTTCGCGAGCGGTTCTTCTCGCGCATAACTGCGGAGTTCGAACGTGCGCTCGAACTGATCACCGAGATCGGCCGACGCGACGAACTCCATCCCCGCGACTGGCTCGGTGAGAACCTCGAACGCCGGAATCCGTACGTCGATCCGCTAAACGTACTGCAGGTCCATTTGCTCGAGCAGACCCATCGCACGGATATCGAGGAGCGGACGCTTCGATTGACGGTCAAGGGAATCGCTGCCGGGATGAAAAACACTGGGTGAAATGGGCTACTGAGACGCTGAGACGAGCCGAACGAATTCGCTCCCAACGCCGATCTCTCCGTTCGGTAAAGGAAACGGCCATCGGCTCTGCTGGAGTTGTGGCTCTCGGTCGAGAACGGATGCAACGAGAGGCACCGTTTAGTTAACACAATTTACGAAGCGAGCAGGTCGTAGTTGGTCATGCAGCTCGCAGACCTGCTCAGCGCGGATTACGAGATTGAAGAACCGTATCAGCTCCGAACAGAGGCCGTCAATTGGATCCGACAGACCGGAAAGACGCACCGATTCACATTCAGAAATATAAGTAGTAGCATAAATGCTCGCCACTAAAAGTTGGACATTTTATGTATTGAGTTTTAACCGCCATTATAAACAATGAATATAAATATGATCCGCTCGTGGATGACAATGGAGATATCGATCAATGTCCATGAATGCCGTCGTCTACAAAGGCGAACGCGAGGTTGCGGTCGAAGAAGTCGAACAACCCCAGATCGAGCACCCGAATGACGTCGTGATCGACATCACGACGACGTGCATCTGCGGGTCCGACCTACACATGTACGAAGGGCGGACGGCCGCAGAGTCGGGGATCGTGTTCGGGCACGAGAACATGGGTATCGTGACAGAGGTCGGCGATGCGGTGAGTTCCCTCGAGGTGGGCGACCGCGTCGTGGCGCCGTTCAACGTCGCCTGTGGCTTCTGTGAGAACTGCGAGAACGGCTACACGGGCTTCTGTACGAACGTCAACCCCGGGTTCGCCGGCGGCGCGTACGGGTACGTCGCGATGGGGCCGTATCAGGGTGGTCAGGCCGAGCAACTCCGCATTCCGTACGCGGACTTCAATGCGCTCAAACTGCCCGACGGGGACGAACACGAGGACTCGTTTGCACTGCTCGCGGACATCTTCCCGACCGGCTGGCACGGCACGGAACTCGCCAACCTCGAGTCCGGTGACTCCGTCGCTATCTACGGCGCCGGTCCGGTGGGCCTGATGGCGGCCTACAGCGCCAAGCTCAAGGGTGCCGCGGAGATTTACGTCGTCGACCGCGTTCCCAGCCGCCTCGAACTGGCCGAGGAACACTGCGACGCGACACCGATCAACTTCGAGGAGGGCGATCCGGTCGAACAGATCAAGGACCTCCACGGCGGCGGCGTGGACAAGGGCGTCGATGCCGTCGGATACCAGGCTATCGATCCGGATAAGGAAGGCGACGACGCGTACGACCCCGCTCGCGAGAACCCAGCTGTCGTCATCAATAATCTCATCCGGACGGTCCGCCCGACCGGTGAGCTCGGAATTCCGGGACTGTATGTCCCCGATGACCCCGGTGCACCGGACGACATGGCCGCACAGGGCCGTCTCGGTATCGACTTCGGCCTCCTCTTCGAGAAGGGGCAGGCACTCGGCACCGGCCAGTGCAACGTCAAGGAGTACAATCGCGAACTCCGCGACATGATCATCGAAGGGCGCGCCGATCCCAGCTGGGTCGTCTCGCACCGCGTCGACCTGGAGGACGCGCCGGAGATGTACGAGAAATTCGACAACCGCGAGGAAGGCGTCACGAAGGTCCTGCTGGAACCGTAACCCTCGCGCGATCAGACGCCTCCGTTTTTAGCGTGACTGCGTCGCCCTACGTTATACAGTAACACACTACTCGCACAGGATTTTTCGTCCCTAGGGCTGGACACGAGGGGCCGAGTATGAGGCGCAGACGAGTACCTGAGTACGACACGAACCGGACAGTCACCGGGATGGATCAACGTCGGCTGCGAGGAGTATGCAGGTGCTGGAACGACCAGCGAAGGGATCAGCTCCGGGCGGAGATCAAGCGGATCCGCGGGGGAAGGGATCAGTAGCGTACGCTTCGGTCTGTTCGTCGGACGCCGCCAGACAGTCGTCGAGTTCGTCGGTCACGGTCTCTTCGTCGAGGTCGCTACCGATGAACACTAACCGCGTCGCCGGGTCGTCGTCTCCCCACTCGCCGATCGGGCCAGCCTGGATGGACGGACCGGCCTGACTCACCCCGAGAACCGTCTCCGGGCGACTCGCCACCCACGCGAACCCTTTCGCGCGGATAATCTTGCCGTCCCAGTCGTCGAGCCACGCGTCGAACCGCTCGGGGTGGAAGGGACGCTCTCGCCGATAGACGAACGACTCGACGCCGTGCGCCTCGGCCGCCGAAACGGCATCGTCACCGTGGTCGTGACCCGGATGCTCGTTTGCTGCGTCTCCGGACAGAGCTCGCTTCCAGCCTTGCTGCCGCCGTGCCGCTTCGAAGTCGAACGATCCGGTGTCGAGAACGACACTCGGGTCGACATCGCTGTACGTCGTTCGATGAAGCGTCGCACGCGGCTGGAGTTCGCGGATGGCGGCCTCGATAGACTCCCGCGTATCATCAGGAACCATATCGCATTTGTTCAGCAGCAACACGTCGCAGAACTCGATCTGGTCGACCAACACCTCGGTCAGCGGGCGCTCCGGATCCGGGGCAGCATCCGGGAGGGATTCTTCGGAATCGAACGCTTTCCAGAACCCGTAGGCGTCGACGACCGAAACTGTCGTATCGAGGCGGAACCGGTCCGGAAGGCTGTCTTCTTTTGTCCCCTCCGTAAGCGCACGAGCGATGGGAATCGGCTCGCTGATTCCCGACGCCTCGACGACGAGGTAGTCGAACGAGCGCTCCTCGGCCAACCGCGTCGCTTGAGCGACGAGGTCGTCCTGGAGCCGACAGCAGATACACCCGTTCGAGAGGTCGACGACACCCTCCTCCGTCTCGTCGGCGATCAACTCCGCGTCGACGTTGACCTCGCCCATGTCGTTGACGATGACGGCGATTCGCCTATCGCCGGGGTTGTTCAGCAGTCGGTTGACCAGCGTCGTTTTACCCGCACCCAGCGGTCCACTGATAACGGTGATCGGAATCTCCGATGGAGACGTGACCATTCCGTATGGCATCTCGTGTCGACGGATAATGAATCTCCCGTCATCACCGAGAGTGATGGTTGGGCGTCCGCTCCAATAGCGGCGATACAGAGGCCGTTATCGAAGTTCTGTGTTCGTGGCCGGCATCGAGTCGGAACAGGGACACGTCCGCTATAGACTCGCTCACCCCGCCTACAACAGATAATCTACTTGGTGTGTTGTGAAGAACGGGAAAACGTGCCGTTTCGTCTAGCTCAATACGGGAAAACTCACTCTCTCGTCGCCTCTGAGCAATTACGCCTGCTTCCGCAGGTACTCGATGACGGTTCCGGTGTCTTGTCCAACCCATCGCCCTGCGTAACGATCGAACCGCCGCCATCGCCGAACTCCGCCGTGACATCGTCGACAACCTCGCCGGCGTCCGGTTCGCCCGTTGTCGCGACGACCAGGAACGAACTACCGTTGACGCCGGTACGTGCGATTACGTCCGCCGCGCGTTCGGCGTTCTTTCTCTCATCGATCCGCATTCGGATGGCTGTGAGATCGATAGCGTACTCAACACGGACGAGATCGGGACACGGATTCGAGACGTCCAGCACCGCTATCGGGCCGACCTCGCTGGTGTTTCTTACGTGCGTGCCGCAGGCCGCGACGTCCTACTCGTCGATCTCGATTACGCGAACCGTATCGGACGATTCGCCGTTATATTCGATAGCATCGACTTGCGTGCGATCATCAAATAAACCCAATCTATCGAGTGATTAAAATGATGCTGAGACAGGCGAACGCGATTCCAGTAAATCTCGTTATCGTAACATCGTCTCCGAGAATGACGATACCGAGGACGGCCGCGACGACGAAGTACATGGCACCGAGAGTAGAGACCAGTGTCGTTGACGCTTGGGAGAATCCGATGTACATCGAAATGAGGCCGATTCCAGCGAACAATCCAGCCGCGCTAGCAAGCAGCCCTCCTCTCGCAGTAACGGCGATCGACGCATCTGAAACGACGATAGATCCAAGTGCGAGAAGACCCGCTACGAGATACGTGATCGCGGCGGCAGTTCTCGGATCGATGGACTCCGACGCACCGTTGCCTAAGATTATCCAAATCCCCCACGACGTCATTGTAATTAAGCCGAAGAAAATTCCCGAATCCATTCCGATAAATCCCATCAGTGAGTTCTTCGTATCGCTATGTGAAGAAAACCCACGTGCATAATGAAAGGTGTTTAAAAACCCGCTGCTGAAGGTTGTTGTTCCGTGTCTAAACAAGACCCGTCCCACGTGATATCCCGAGAGTTCCGGACTACCTCGTTTGCCATTCGCTCGAACGTGATAGCGTTTACGTCGCCGGGATCGCGGTCAGTTTCGAAGTCTAAGCGAACGTTCTCCGATCCGATATCTAACCCGCCGTGTCCAGGGTCCTCGAACAGGGTTCGTTCCGCACCGTACACCAAGTGACTCGCCGTCTGCGCTCGCGTGCAGTAGGTCTGGAACTCTTCGTCAATGCGACCCGTGACGGCTTCTCCCACTTCGAAGTCAGGTTCGGTCGCGAGGGCGTGGATGGTTCTCCGTTTCGTTTTTGTACGTCGGTGACGTCGATACCGTTCAGAGTCGCGCTGTCGGCCGGTTACCCGCCCACCTCCGGGTAGAAATACGGCCAGTCTAAACGGACCGCGCGACCGGCAACGGAACGAACAGCCGCCTCGAACTCGGTCACGTATGTCGCGGCAATCCCAGATAACGAATCGCGGTGTTCCGAAAAACGGAGCTACATACTCGATCGGATGAGTCCCCTCTCTGGCGTTTCAGACCAGTTATGAGTTATAGGCCTCCTGGGCGAGCTGGTGGAAGCGGTGGACGGTGTGTTCGTTGGGGCCGAGCTGAGCCTGGGCGAGCGCGCCCGTTCTGAGCCCTTCCCACTGACGTTCGACCAGTTCGAAGTCCTCTTCCTGGAGCTGGCGGCTCGTGCGAACGAACTCGCGCTCCTCCTCGGAGAGCTCGCTGTCGCGGAAGTAGTAGTCCGCGATCAGTCGGAAGCGATCGGTGTCGATCGGGTCGATGATGTAGGTGCCGTAGCCGTCGGCGGTGCCGTACATGTTGACCGTGAAGTTCGGCCAGAAGTAATGGAACTGCGCCTCGTGTTCGTCGTGGATCCGCATCTCGTCGTCGACGTCCTGGGCGTGCGTGTAGTGGAGCACCCAGTGGTAGTCGTTGACCTCGAGTTCGGAGTCGTTGAGCGAGATGCCCTTGATCCAGTCCTGGTGGTTGGCCTGACAGTGGTCGCACTCCGAGTAGTTGCTCGCGAACACCTTCCAGTTGCACTCGACCTCCGAGACGATTCGGGTGGCGTGTTCGTACTCCCCAAGGGGCAGCGCCTCGAGGCGGTCTTTCATCACGCCGGCCTGCTCGGCCAGCGGCATCGGATCCTCCTGCAGGTTGACGAACTGCAGCGGACCGATGCTGTCGACGTGCACCGACTCCACGTCGGCGAGCTCGTCCGGATCGACGCGTCCGGGATCGGTCATCGGCGCGTCCTCGAGGAGCGCGTCGCCGTCGCGAGCGGAGAAGTTCTCCACGGCGCGGACGTCACCGTCGTCGTCTCGAGCGATGATGAGGTCGCGGCCGCCGATGGTCCGCGTGAAGTATTGGCCGGGCTCACTGATGCTGTTAGCGTGGCCGGCGTAGACCCAGTACTGCCCGAATATCTTCTCTTTTTCCATCTCGAAGACGTCGTCGTCGGTGAAGTACCGGGCCGGTAGCGCGTTCGTCTTCTCCGTGATGTCTGCGCTCACTGCCTCGGTCTGGTTTTGGTTCCATTGCGTCATACAGTAGCACAATTGAGGGCATTACGAAAAAGCGTTAACCAGTTATATAGAATCCCATTATATGTCCGGTTTCCAGATCCGGATAGCGGATCACTCTGCGACATCGATTTGACCTTCTCGAGCCAGCGACTCGCCGCTTTACGCGCTCGAAGCGCTGCGATACCCCGACAACGAGAAGTCGAACATGATAGGGGCCGAATCATCAGTATACTGAACCGGTGCCGCGCCGGCGGAACCGAGCGGAAGATCAGGAGAACTGATCGACCCGTTTCCGTCTTTGAAGGTGTCCACGATCATACTGATGACGCAGTTACCGAAGCCCCCGAGGTTACAGTGGGGGTCGACGTCTGCCTCGACCTGTCGCGGCCGGCCTCGTCAAGAAATCGTTCGCAAATCTCCGACGGAGGCTGGCCCACCCGTCTGCTAGTCCCAGAGCGTCGCGTTTGCTGCTATCAACGGTCCGGTATAACGACCCGTCATTTAGCACCCCCACGTTTATCATGTGCTGAGTTGGCACAAATCGTGAGATGCGATGTCCGAACTGCGAACAGACGGTGGTCGAACCGTACGGACGATCCACGCCGATGTGCGATCACTGCGGGCACGTGCCGAATCTCGGAGCGGATTGATGATCGACTCGCGGTGAACGTATCGGAAAACAGTCGCGACTGCGCGTAGATGCGTAGTTAGCAACCGGTGTCTGCTGTAAGTCCGAATTACGTCGGAAGCGATGAGATGGTGACGATTGACAGCACCTGATACTGTCGTCTTTCAGTCTGCCCGGGATGAGGGGGAAAGAGAATCGTCCGGCTTCCGTCGTGTCCGATCGGTACCGCCGCATTTACGCGAGATTCTCGCGAAACGAGAGCGTGAAACACAACACCTTAGAATACATACCTTTCGTTGATGGTGCACGATATCTCGGGACCACGTTTCCAAACGGAACTCCGACTTCGGCGCAAAAGAGGCGGAAACAGAACTGCTGCCAGATACGTACGATCACGGATGAACGACGTGATATCGCCCGCACTTTTCGAATGCGTAAAAGTAGACGGTGGGATCGCAGTCCCGGTGTCGCAGCTCGCCGCGATCTGGCAGGCTACCACGACCTCAGTGGCCCCCTTTCGGACGCTACAGTTCGGTACGTGATGTCAGGACTCAGCGGCAGATAATGGCCTATCGCGCCGATGAGAGGAGGACCCGTATGTATCGGTCTCGGCACTGAGATGGCGGGCGTAAACGCAGTGATTACAAACGTACGTGTGTAATTGACTGGCCGAGGAGAACCGACGTACCGTAGTCGGACGGAAGAGACAACCGTACGCGAGGCCGGTTAACGAATCTGAAAATAGAATCCGAGAGAAGAGCGCAGTGTCGCCCGGCGACTGTTCGGCCCGCTCCTCGACGCTCGATTCAACGCTGTGATTGGCGAGCGGGTCTCGGGACCGGGAGCTACCCATATTTAGGTGGTATCACGGTGCTTTCGGTCGATCATGACGTCATGTCACCAACTGCGAACGAACGACGGACGATTTCGAATATATGAATGGTATGATTCCCTATGAATTGTGGATCGTCGAAATGCTGAGATAACAGTCCCAGGTCCGCCGATGGGTACTCTGAGAAGTGAAATTCGAGCTGGCGTTTCGATTTGCGAAATTCTTAATTGTCATGGCATGTATTGACATTTCACATGATGGACCGACCGAAGGATCCGACATTGAAAACGACCGCCCGCTCGCTGGCGTTGATCGATCGAATACAGGAACGCGGCGGTGCGAACCTCCCCCAGCTCGCCGAGGATCTATCGCTCGCTAAAAGCACGGTATACAAGCACGTGAGTACCCTGTACGAATGCGGCTATTTGGTAAAAGAAGGCGACGAATACCACATCGGTCCGAAATTCCTCGACCTGGGCGAACACGCCCGGAGCCGAAAGGTGGGCTACCAGTTCGCGGACGACGCCGTGAGAGAACTGACGGACGCAACCGACGAAGAGGTCGATTTCGTGATCGAGGACCACGGCCGCGTCGTCACAATCTCGGAATCGTACCATAAGTGGGTGAAGCACCCCGACGAAAGCGATTCGAATCGCTACCGTGCCCGAATGGGGACGTATTACCACATGCACGCTACCGCGTCCGGGAAAGCGATTCTCGCCGAACTGCCCCGGGAGCGTACCGAAGCGATCCTCGATCGGTGGGGACTACCGGCGAACACGGACAATACGATTACCGATCACCGGGCCTTCTTCGAGGAACTCGAGCGCGTCGACGATCGGGGATACGCGATCGACGACGAGGAATTCACTGCGGGACTGCGCAGCGTCGGGATGGCGGTCGACCGACCGGACGGCCCTCCCATCGGTGCTATGAGCGTCTCGGGACCGAGCTACCGCATTACCGATGAGGTAATCGACCAAAATATCGTGCCGGTGCTCGAGCGGACCGTCGAATCGTTCGAACGACGGTTGGCGAACGACCGTAGTGACGGTCCGTAGCGGGCCGAACGCGGCGCGTCGGAAAGCGTCGGCGTTCTCCGGCGGATCGAACGCGACTCCGCTCCCGAGACGATCGGCTCGCGAAGTCGGTGATCGACGCTACTCGAGGCCCGTTTCCACATTCGAAACGCATCAGAATAGGAACTATTCAGTTGCCGAACATGAATTGTTTAGGCGGCTAACGGGGAGGTCAGAACCGAGAGCACCTCCTCGATCGATCAGGGGACCGGTAGTGCGACCGGCGGATCGATCCGCCGCGAGCGGGGCCCAGCCGATCACACGGACGCGGACACGACGTTCGCGAAATCGCGACTGGGTGTGACCTGACACTAAGATTTATATACTGTAATATGGAATCCTCGGTTGGAATGCGAGAGAAAGACACTCATGCGGACCGAGAGACGTCCATAAACGGTACGGCCACGGAATCGCCCGGCATTCTCGACGCGAAACGCGAGGGTGAGCGCCGATGAGCCTCGGCGACTACACGCTCACCTTCCCGATCTGGGTCGAATTCGGGAACGGGTCCAGCGAGAACATCGGATCGATCGTCGATTCTCAGGGCTGGGAGAAGGCACTGATCGTCACGGATCAGGGGATCCTCGACGCCGGCTTGGTTGACGGGATCCAAACGTCGCTCACTGCCGAAGGCATCGAATACGCTACCTACGACGGAGTCGAGCCCAACCCGACGGCCGGGATGGTCGACGAAGCGACCGAACTGTTGGAGAGAGAGGGATGTGACTTCATCGTCTCCGTCGGCGGCGGAAGTTCGATCGACGTCGGAAAGGGCGCGTCGCTGATGGCGACCAATCCGGGAGAGATCGCCGATTACGAAGTGACGTCGGCCGAGGAGGTAATGGAGGAACCGATCGAGAACCACCCCCTCCCGCTGGTGACGGTACCGACGACCGCCGGAACCGGCAGCGAGGTCGACTACTGGGCCGTTATCACCGACGAAGAACGCGAGTTCAAGATGGCCCTCGGCCAATCGCCGCTGTACCCGGGCGGACCGTACCTGGGCGCCGAAATATCGCTGGTCGATCCCGCCCTGACGGAGACGCTACCGCCGAGACAGACCGCCGCGACCGGTTTCGACGCCTTCTCCCACGCGCTCGAGAATCACGTGTCGTCCGCCCGCCCGCCCCTCGTCGAACCGCTGACCAAACACGTGATGGGACTCGTCTCGGAACACCTCCCCGCCGCCTACGAGGACGGTGAGCTGGAGGCGCGCGAGCAGATGATGTTCGGCTCTCACGTGGCGGGGATCTGCGAGAACTTCGCCGGATTCGGAGCGATCCACTCCCTGGCCGAAACGACCGGCGGAATGTATCCCGAAATTCCACACGGTGAGGCCATCGCCGCGTACACCCCCGCAGTGATGCGATACAACATCGAAGCCGTTCCCGGACGATACGCCGAAGTCGCCGAAGCGATGGACGTGGACGTTTCCGGGTTATCCGACGAGGAGGCCGCGAGGGAAGCGGTGGACGCCGTAGAGGACCTCATCGACAGGGTCGACCTCCCCTCGAGCCTCCGCGAACTCGGCGTCGCGGAGGACGATCTCCCCGCGATCGCGGAGAAGTCGTTGGACACGATCGAGATCCACGACAACCCCCGAGACGCGGACGCCGACGACCTCTTGGAAGTCGCTCGGGACGCGTACTGATCGTCGCGAATCGCGAAACGCAGCCGATCGAGGGACCGGTGGTGCATCGGTTTCGATGGAAGCGACGGGCAGTTCCGAACGGACGCGACTGCATCGGCCACACCCCTCCGTCGCGGCGTCGGTCATCGGTAGTCTCATCGATCATCGGGAACGGTGCGGCAGGGGGTTTCGTTCGCGGCTCCGATTTTCGAACTCGAAGCTCTAGCGTCGATGAGCCGATACTAAGATATATGAAGGATGGTAACAAACCACTTCCTGTAAATGGCATCAGAGACTGTTAGCGGCCAGTTACGGGAGAATCACGCGGAAGCCAGAGACCGGGTCGAGGATATCAGCACGTTCGACTCGTGGATAGACGGATCTCGATACGAGACCGACGAGGTCGTCGAGACCACCGATCCCGTCGTCGGTGAACCGATCACCGCGATTCCGCGCTGCGGCTCGAGTGAGGTCGATACGGCAGTCGACGCCGCGTGGAGAGCGTTCGACGAGGAGTGGTCGGAGACGACCCCTGCCGAACGATCTCGGCGCATGTTCGAATGGATCGACGTGCTCCGCGATCACGTCGACGAGCTGGCGTTCCTGGAGTGCGTAGACACCGGGAAGCCGATGTCGCAGGCTCGAGGAGAGGTCGAAGGGGCGATCGGAACCTTAGAATACTACGCGTCGATCTGTCAGGGCCAGAGTCAGGACGGGAGACAGGTGTCTACGTCCGAGGATCTGCACCTCTACACGCGGAAGGAGCCTTACGGCGTGGTCGGACAGATCACGCCGTGGAACTTCCCGGTCTGGGCGGCCGCGTGGAAGCTCGGGCCCGCGCTCGGGACGGGGAACGCGACCGTGCTGAAGCCGTCGGCCGAGGCCCCGCTGACGACGATCCGCATCGCCGAACTGTCCGAGGGTATCTTCCCGGACGGCGTGCTTAACGTCGTAACCGGGACCGGATCAGAGGCCGGCGGTGCGCTGACTGAACACGATCGGGTCCGCAAAATCTCGTTCACCGGCAGCGTCGGCGTCGGACAGCGAGTGATGCAGGCGGCCGCCGAAAACGTTGCCCCAGTTACGTTGGAGCTCGGCGGGAAGTCGCCGTTTATCGTGTTTCCCGACGCCGACTTGGAGAAGGCGGTTTCCGCCGTCGCCGACGGTATCTTTTACAGCACGGGGGAGATCTGTGACGCGTTCTCTCGAGCGATCGTTCACGAGAGCGTTCACGAGGAGTTCGTCGACCGGTTCGTCGAGAAGGCCGAGTCCTACACGCTCGGGGATCCGCTCGACGAGGAGACGACGATGGGACCGCTCACTACCGAGTCCCAGTACGAGACGGTCACGGAATACATCGACGTTGGTGAGAGTGAAGGCGCGACCCTGCTTACGGGCGGTGGACCGCCGGACGATTCCGATCTCCGGGACGGCTGGTTCGTCAAACCGACGGTGTTCGACGACGTGGAGAACGATATGCGCATCGCTCGGGAGGAAATCTTCGGGCCCGTACAGACGATCAACACGTTCTCCAGCTACGACGAGGCGATCGAACTCGCGAACGACACCGAGTTCGGGCTCGCAGCGGGCATCGCGACCGAGCGGACGTCCGTCGTCCACAACGCGGCGGCGGACATCGAAGCGGGGCTCGTGTACGTCAACGAGTACGGTCCGATCCTGCCGCAGGCTCCGTACGGCGGCTTCAAGGAGTCGGGTATCGGAAAAGATCTGGGCACGGAGGTGCTCGACCACTACCAGCAGACGAAATCGGTCTACGTCAATCTCGATGAGCCGGAACTCTGACGAGAGGGTTCGGAGAGACGGTGTCGTCGTGACTGACGAGATGGTGACATCGCGGCGTGGTCGAGGAGACCGTCTCCGTCACCACTGACCGAAGGCGACGGAGGCGCCCGAGCGATCCCGAATACGAGAGACGGAACGCGGGACCGAATCCTCCGTCGTTCGCGCCGGAATCGCGTACGACGACGGTTCTCGTTTCGATATTTTGGTCGAATTTTTCGACCGAATCGTCGATATGGTCGAAAGGTATAAGTATCGCTCCGTTGGGATAGCAGATGCACTGGTAATACATAACATGAGTCACGCATCGGACCGGGGATCGATTACGGAGACGTGTAGTTCCACCATCGAAAAACAATGAACTTCTGGCACGTATTCGGCCTGGAAAGCGCAGACACCGGTGAGAAACTCCTGTTCTTCATCACTGGAGGGGCATTGCTGGCGTTAGCAGCGATCGGGATTCGGAGCCCACAGGTCCTCAACGATACGTTCAACGAGGCCTTCGGATGGGTGTTAACCTACTTCGGTTGGTGGTTCATGTTACTCGGGATGGTATTGCTCGTCTTCTCGACGTACATGGTCTTCTCGCGATACGGCCACATTCGGATCGGCGGGCAGGACGCCGAGCCAGAGTTCGATCTGTTCTCGTGGCTCGCCATGGTGTTCACGGTCGGGTACAGCGGCTCGATCATCATTTGGGGCGTCGGCGAGCCCATCTCCATCGTGAACAGTCCGCCTCCGGAGCCGCTTCCGGTCACGGGGGCCTCGATCGAAGCGCTCGCGCTCGCGTTCATGTTCATCCACGAGGTCTTCCCGGGACTCGCCATGTGGTATCCGCCGTTCGCGTTGGCGTTCGGCCTGATCATCTACACGCGCGGTACGGACTCGTACAAGTTCAGTTCGATGCTGAAGGTGTTCCTCGACGACGACCGGTACAAGCTCCTCTACTGGACCGTCGACTTGGCGGCGCTGATCGCCATTATCGGCGGTGTCGCGGCGGCTATCGGGTTCTCCGCGCAGGTGTTCGCCGCCCTGCTGGATACGGTGTTCGGCGTTCCCCCGACGCTGTTCACGTACGGGCTGTTCGGCGTTCTCGGACTGGTCTTCCTCGGTGACGTCTGGTTGGGACTGCGAAGCGGAATTCGCAACGCGGCTCGGATCACCGTCGTCCTCATGTTGATCACGTTCGCGCTGCTCCTCGCGGTCGGACCGACGCTCTTCACGATTAACCTCGGGCTCGACGCCGGCGGCGTATGGCTGAACAACATGTTCCGCCTCTCGCTGTACTCCGCTCCGACGGCTGCGGGCAATTGGCCGCAACAGTGGACGAGTTTCTGGTGGGCGTGGTGGGCCGCGTGGGGTCTGTTCGTCGGCAGTTTCGTCGCCCGCGTGTCGAAGGGCCGAACCATCCGCGAGACGTTCGTTTGCCTGGTCGTTATTCCCGGTGTGCTGCTCTGGATACAGCACTCCATCGTCGGCGGCTGGGTGCTCGCACCGGGATACGTCGGGCCGGTCAGTGACGCGTTTGCCAGCGGCGGTATCCCCGCCTCGATCGCGACTGCGGTCACTCTCACGCCGCTCGCACCCCTGCTGGGAGTGTTGCTCATCTTGGTGATCGCCGGATACGTCGTGACGTCCCTGGACTCGGCCGTGTACATCCTCTCTTCGATAACGCTCGGCACGGAGGAGCCGAACGCTCGAAACCGGGCGTGGTGGGGCGTCCTGCTCTCCTTCCTCGGCGTGATGACGCTCGAACTCCCGGTGTTCGACGCGATGCAAGCGTTTCCCCCGGTGCTCGCGCTCCCGTTCACGCTCTTCCTCTTGGCGATCGTCTACGCGAGTTACGTCACCGCTCGCGAATACTATCAGGGAGAGTCCACGCTGGCGAACGAGGATACGTTGATCACGTCCGCGAACACCGATTCCTCGCTTCCACAGGGGCAGGACGACGATGACTAGCGCGCCGGTTCGGTTCGAAGGGGGAAGCGAGAGCGCCTCACGCGCTCGGGATCGCTGACCGACACCGCCCGTACGGAGCCACTCGATATTCTATTCCGCTTCCGATCCGAACGCTCGGACGCGGAAACGAAGTATTCCGGTGCTCAAGCGGTGTTCCGCACTAATGATACGCCTATCGGCGACGAGATCTCTCTCTAGCGGCCCCACTCGACGGTGAGGGGCGCCCGGCAGCACCGTCTACCGATCGGCGTCGGGAATGCCGTGCGCCTCACCGTCCACATGACGGCGATGCCGAACCGCTCCTCGTCTGCGGACTATCGACCGAAGCCGGAGCACGGTCCGCTATCGACTCGTAGGGAAGATGCGATGGCTCCATCCCGTTCTGCTCCGGAACCAGTACGGTTTCGCCGAACTCGGATCGGCTACCGCGCCCGTGTTCGCGAGGGAAGTGAGGCGTCATCGAGACCGCGACCGGAGACCGGTGTCCGCTTCGCGGCGCTCGCGAACTCGAGAGGTAACAAAACTACCACGATGAGTTTCGCGAGCGAACGCGATCCGCTCGGCTCGTCCGCGAGCTCGGTTAGTTCGCGATCAGCGCGATGGCGATACCAGCCAGGAGGATCCCCGCAGTATCAGTCATCTGCAAGGATTCTTCCAGAAAGACGACCGCAATAACCGCCGCGACGACGAAATAGAGGGCGCTGATGGTCGTGACGACCGCGGCGTCACCCCTCGCGAGCGCCGCGTACAGGGCGATTCCACCGGCCGCCGACGCGACACCGGCGAGCGCGGCGTAGAACAGGCCGTCGTAGACCACGGCCGTCGGGACCTTCCGTGTGGCACCCATATAGGTAACGGCGACGAGCGTCCCCACCGCGTAGGAGATACCCATCGCCGTTTCCGGAAGGATGGAATCCGTCGCGAGCCTGGCGAAAACCGCCCACAGACCCCACGCGATCATCGTTACTACCGCGAGCAGTATCGGACGTCCCATACAGTGCATGTTCACACGGACCACTATTACCGTTAGCGTACCGACAGCCGAGTCGCGTGACCGAACCCCGACCGGTTCCCCGGAATCGAGCCGAACGGCTCCGCGAGCGGTGGGATACTGCCCCTCTCTCGGAGCGGGGTGACGGTCCCGATCTCGGGGACGGACGGTCGATGTGATTCGCCCGTCGGTCGGACCAGTCAGCTATTTCTGTCGACGGACGAGAGAACCGGTATGGACGACGGAAAACAGGCCACGTTCGGCACCGAGGGCGAACTTCGGACCGACGAGACGGACGCGACGGACGACGATTCCGACTCCGGGCCCGAGCGCGACGACTTCGGCGACGAACTCGGTGAGAACGAGACCAAATCCGGGGTGAACCGGTACGTCGTCTCGAGTCTCCTCCAGAAAGCGGTTCGGCGATCCGACGAGGAGGTCGCGGCGTGGGCCGCGTGGGAACTGGTCCGTTCGGGATACGCCTGGAACTTCTGGGACCGGATCAACCTCTACGTCGTCGAGGACTTGCGCGCCGGACACGAGGTCGCGCTCACGGTGGCTCGCTACGAGGAACTGGCCCGCGAACGCTGGTCGGAAGAGTCCTGGCGCGGGCGGCTCTGTGCGGTCCACGCAGCCCTGGCGGCCGCTCGAGCGCCGTCGTCCCGCGAGGCCGCACACGCCGACGATTACTTCGGGGAACTTTCCGAAGAGCGCGCAGCCGCACGCGAGGAGGGCCGCGAGCCCCGCTACGACCATCCCGTCGACGAACTCGAGCCCGGCGGGAAATACGACGCCGTCTTCGACCAGCACACCTACGAGGGGAAGCGGCTCGGCCGCGACGGAGCGTTCTTCAGGACTCACGGCGGGCGAGTCGGACCCGAAGGCGAACCGGAACTGAGCCGCCAGTGGCGGATCCGGAGCATGCGACTCGAGGACCGCGATTACACCGAAGATGAACTCGTTCGCGCGGTGGAACCGATCGATCCCGACGAAAAGTGGCCCGATACGGACGCGACCGATCGCGAGGAGTGACCGTCGCGACGAGCGACGGCGGTGAGCGGGAGCCGTCCGGCGTTTCGAATCGAACGCGAGTCAGTGAGCCCGAAGACGAACGAAACGGTCGGTCAGAACGCACCGAGGTGATCGTCCTGCGGTTCGTACAGTCCGCCGGTCATCCGCACCTCGTGGATCTCGTCTAACGTCTCGCCGATCGATAGTCCGCGGTCGGACATCGCCGCCGCGACGACGCCGATCGGGACGCCGTTCTCGTACTGCTCTTGCAGCTGCCAGACGACGTCCTTGAGCTCGTCGCTCGCGACGTCCTCGGCGAGATCTACCTGTGCGCGTTCGAACTCCACGTCGTGGCCCGTCACGCGATAGTGACGGCGGTAGAACTCGACGATCTCGTTCGGCTCCTCGGTTTGCAGATCGACGTCACACTCTGGACAGGATGCGACGTACGGTGCCTGATCTTGCGTGCTCATAGGTGTCGAATTTCGGATTTCGTCTCGAGCGGTGAGTACTGGTCGGTAGACGGTGCGATCACGAGTCGTAGGCCTCCTGGGCGAGCTGGTGGAACTTGTGGACGGTGTGTTCGTTGGGACCGAGTTGGGCCTGGGCGAGCGCGCCCGTTCTGAGGCCTTCCCACTGGCGTTCGACCAGTTCGAAGTCCTCTTCCTGGAGCTGGCGGCTCGTGCGAACGAACTCGCGCTCCTCCTCGGAGAGCTCGCTGTCGCGGAAGTAGTAGTCCGCGATGAGCTGGAAGCGGTCGGTATCGATCGGATCGATGATGTAGGTGCCGTAGCCGTCGGCGGTACCGTACATGTTAACCGTGAAGTTTGGCCAGAAGTAGTGGAACTGCGCCTCGTGTTCGTCGTGGATCCGCATCTCGTCGTCGACGTCCTGGGCGTGCGTGTAGTGGAGCACCCAGTGGTAGTCGTTGACCTCGAGTTCGGAGTCGTTGAGCGAGATGCCCTTGATCCAGTCCTGGTGGTTGGCCTGGCAGTGGTCGCACTCCGAGTAGTTGCTCGCGAACACCTTCCAGTTGCACTCGACCTCCGAGACGATTCGGGTGGCGTGTTCGTACTCCCCAAGGGGCAGCGCCTCGAGGCGATCTTTCATCACGCCGGCCTGCTCGGCCAGCGGCATCGGATCCTCACTGAGGTTCACGAAGATCAGCGGGCCGATGGTGTCGACGTGGACGTCGTTCAGGGCGTTCTCTTCGGCGTCGAACTCCTGGACGTCTTCGTCCTCGAGGTCGGGGTTCAGACCGGCTTCATCGAAGCTCTTGGGCGTGCTTTTGAGCTCTCCCTCGAGGTCATACGTCCAGAGGTGATACGGACACTTGATCCGCTTCGCATCGCCGGGATCGGTCATCGGCGTGTCCTCGACCATCTTCGAGCCGCGGTGGGCACAGACGTTGTCGAACGCTTTGACCTCGCCGTCGTGACCGCGGACGACGATCAGTTGACGATCACCGATCGTCCGGGTGAAGTACTGGCCCGATTCCTTGATACAGTTGGCGTGGCCGGCGTACACCCAGTACTGGCCGAACACCTTGTCTTTCTCTATCTCGAAGACGTCCGGGTCAGTGAAATACCTCGCCGGTAACGCGTTTGATTTTTCCGTGATATCTGAACTCACTGATTGCGTCTGTGAGTCGTCCCACTGTGTCATACGAGCCCACAAATGACACACATATAAAAAACAGTTCACCTGTGATACTGAACCTCACTATAAACAAGTGAGAATTACGTTTCAGCGGAGACACAAAAGAGCAACTGAGAGACGTCGGGAATTCAGTCGCTTACCGAATGAGTGTCTCCGAGTCTCTCGCCGATCAGTCGTCTGCCGTGACCGCTTCCTCTTTGATGAGTTCGTTCCACCGCTCGACGCCAGCTTCGGCGACCTCGCGGTCCTGGCTCACGGCACCGCCAGAGACGCCGATCGAGCCGACGACCTCGCCGTCTCGCTCGAGCGGATAGCCGCCACCGAAGATGACGATCTGGTCGTCGTCGGTCGTCTGGAGGCCGTACAGGGAGTTACCCGGTTCGGAGGGCTCCGCCAGTTCGTGTGTCGGCATCTCCAGGGCAGCCGACGTGTACGCCTTGTTACGCGAGATGCTCACGGAGGCCAGCCAGCCGCCATCCATGCGGTGCTGGGCGATGAGGTTCCCCTCGCTGTTTGCGACCGTGATCACCATCGGGTTGTCGATCTCGTCCGCTTTCTCTTCTGCCGCTTCTATCAGCTGTTTCGCTGTTTCCAGCGGAATGGACTCTACCATGCAAGAGGAAGATGAGGAGTTGTAATGAAATAAGTTGTCATTATTTCTTCGATAGACAGCATGATTTCTGAGATTCGGTGAGGAATTATGTCGTATCAGGACCTCTATACCCGCATATCCACGGGTTCGCTCGATTGGCTCGGGTAACTGCAAAGGGAAGCCGTTACCCGCGATTCAGCGTTACTACCGCTAGAAGTGATATTCAAATGCTATTTTGTGCTTCTCCGCGGTCTTGCCGATGTCTCTGACGACCGTTGGCGTGTCTCGCACGGAATCGAACGCTATCGCTCGGCGATGGTGCCGTAGAATAACAGTGCTATCACAGTTATCCGCAGCCGCCTCGAAACTCTACTTATAATTCTTCTACCACGTTTTGGTGAAGATCTGGGTGAGCGATAATTATATTTGTACTCGACTGGCACCACGGAGTGTACAATTATGAACGCAGACGACAGCTTGCCGGACCAAGCGGACACTGTTATTGTCGGTGCCGGTATTGTCGGGTGCAACCTGGCATACCAGCTCACTGAACTCGGCCGAGACGACGTCGTCGTCGTCGATCAGGGACCGATGCCAACCACTGGCGGGTCTTCCAGCCACGCACCGGGGATCATGTTCCAGACTTCCGAGTCGAAGATCCTCTCGAAGTTCGCCAAGTACAGCCGTAACCTGTACTCGGACCTGGAAGACGACGACGGAGTTCAGGCCTACAAGGAAGTCGGCGGCATCGAGGTCGCGCGGAGCGACGAGCGGATGGACTACCTCCAGCGCCGCGTTGAGTGGGCCGAATCCTGGGGGCTCCCGAACCCGGAGGTCCTCTCGCCCGAGGAAGTAGAAGAAAAGCTGCCGCTCGTCGACACCGACGTGATCCAGGGAGGGTACTACTCACCGACTGACGGCCAGGTGTCTGGCGTCGTCGCCTGCGCTGCCCTCGCCAGAGAAGCCATGGACCGGGGAGCGAAGTTCGTTCCGCATACCCGCACCGAAGACGTCGAGACCGAGAACGGGTCGGTCAGCTCGGTTATCACCGAAAATGGGACTATCGAGTGTAACGAGGTCGTCATCGCGACGAACATCTGGGCGCGTCAGCTGGGCGAGAAACTCGACGTTCACCTCCCGGTGACGCCGGTCGAGCACCAGTACACGATGACCGAGTCGCTCGAGGATCTCGCCGACAACCGGGTCGACGTCAGCGATCACCCGCTGTACGAGAACTATAAGGGCGTCTCCGGAGACAAAACCGACCGCCTGCTCGCGAGTCCTGACCGGCCGATCCTCCGCGATCAGGACAACGCGATGTACTTCCGGACGCACGGGGACTCCTACGGAATCGGCTCGTACAACCACGAACCCATTGTACCTGATCCGCAGGACCTCGGCGGCAACGAGGAAGACGCTGAACAGGGCTCGGTCCACGAGTTCACCGAGTATCACATGAACAACGCGACGCACCCGGATCGGCCGGACAAGGCGCCCCGCCAGGCCAGCGACGAACTGCTGCCCGCCACCGAGGGGAAGGAACTCGAACACAAATACAACGGGATGTTCGCGGAGTCGCCGAACGGCCTGCCGGTGATGGGTCCGGTCCAGAAATACGACGGTCTCTGGACCGCGGCCGCCATCTGGGTCACTCACGCCGGCGGCGCCGGCAAGGCGCTCGCCGAGTGGATGGAAAACGGTATCCCTCGTCTCTCCGACGGACCGATCGACCTCCGGCACTGCAACGTCAATCGGTTCGACGCCCACGAAGGCAGCTGGGACTTCGCGCGAGACATCGGCGGCGAGGAGTACCGCATCGTCTACAACATCATGCACCCGAAGTGGGTCTGGACGGATCATCAGCGCGACATCCGCCGCACGCCGATGTACCACAGCCACAAGGAACTCGACGCCGAGCTGTGGGCCGAAGCCGGGTGGGAGGAACCGCAGTGGTTCGAGTCCAACGCCGACCTGCTCGCCGAGTACGGCGAGCAGATCCCGGACCGCGAGGGCTGGGTGGGCAAGTACTGGTCGCCCATCGAGGGCGCGGAGGCGCTCCACGTCCGCAACAAGGTCGGCCTCCACGACATGACGTCGTTCAATAAGATGGAGGTCGTCGGGAGCGATGCCGGAGACTTCGTCCAGCGCCTCTGTACGAACGACATGGACCTCGACATCGGCGACGTCCGGTACACCTTGATGTGTAACGAGGAGGGCGGCGTCCGCGCGGACATCACCGTCACGCGCGTCGACGACAACCGCTACCTCCTTCTGACGACCGGTCGTGAGGTCGGAAACAACCACGTCGCGTGGGTCCGCGAGCAGTCCCCCGAGGACGTGGTCGTCAACGACGTTACCTCCAGCCTAGCGGCGATGGTCTGTACCGGTCCGAACGCGCGGAAGGTACTCTCCGAGGTGACGGACGTGGACCTCTCCGACGAGGCGTTCCCGTTCTTCACGAGTCAGCAGTTCTTCATCAAGAACGTTCCCGTCACCGCGCTCCGGGTGTCCTACGCCGGCGAACTCGGCTGGGAGCTGTACACGCCCTCCGAGTACGGCGAGCAGCTCTGGGAGCACCTCATGGAGGCCGGCGAAGAGTACGACATTCGCCCGTACGGTAATGGTGCGCTGAACGCGCTGCGCATCGAGAAGGGCTTCCGGCTGTGGGGCGAGGACCTCCACACCGAGCACAACCCCTACGAGACGGATCTCGGATGGGCCGTCGACCTGGAGACCGACTTCATCGGGAAGGAAGCGGTCGTCGAAGCGGCCGAGGGTAACAACATCGACCACAAGGTCGCGTGCCTGACCCTCGACGACGAAGAGGCGACGATCCTCCCTCACCGTCCGATCTTCGACGGTGACGAACCGATCGGCTACGTACACAGCGCCGAGTACGGGTACACGGTCGGCGCCTGCGTCGTCTACACGTACCTCCCACCGGAGTACGCGGAGCCCGGGACCGAACTCGAGATCGAGTACGAGGGCGAACGGTACGACGCCACCGTTCGCGAGGAACCGCTCCTCGATTAAAAAGAGCGCACTCGACGGCGCAATGCGATTTTGCGTCTGACTTTTTTCTTCTCGAGGAGGCAGACGCTCTGTCGTGCGATCGGAGTGACCATCGTCAGCAAAATCAGAGTATATTCGCACTTCGATCGGGGACCCCTAGTCCGCCCGGCAGGTGCCCACGAGTTCGTCAGTGACAGTGGTAGCCCGACCCGCAACGTGACGTATCAGAGGAGTCCCCGGCGAGGTTGATAACCGTCTCGTCCAGTTCGCCGAAGCACGTCGAACGGCTGCCGGCGATGATGAGGGCCGCGCGCGGACACGGTCGTCCGCGCGGGTACTGAAGGAGACGAGGTACCTTTTTACACCGCAAGGGATACATTCAACCAATGCACCTTCGCGCGCCCGATCGACTCCTCCGCGTGGATCTCTCGACGGAGTCGGTGGAACGCGTTTCCGTCCCGGACGAGTGGCGACGACGCTACGTCGGCGGCAAGGGTCTCGGAGTCCGATACCTCTACGAGGAACTGGACGCCGATACCGATCCGCTCGGACCGAATAACGTCCTGCTGTTCATGATTGGTCCGGTCTCAGGTCTCCTTCCGGGAGAGAGTCGCTACGCGGCTATCACGAAGTCCCCTCTGACCGGGGGCTTTCTCGACTCGTACGCCGGAGGGACGTTCCCGGCAGTGCTCGCGGGTGCGTTACGCGACGCCGGCGGCATCCTCGTCACCGGCCGGGCGTCAGAGCCAGTCCGACTCGTCGTGACGAACGGAGACGTGAATATCGAACCGGCCGAGACCTGGGGAGCAGATACCGTCACCACTGACGAGCATTTTTCCGACGCCGCAGTCGCCTGTGTCGGTCCCGCAGGGGAGAACCAGGTCGCCTACGCGACCATTTCGTCCGACGCCGGCAACCACCACGCCGGTCGGGGCGGCGCGGGCGCCGTGATGGGTGCCAAGCGGCTCAAGGCTGTCGTCGCCCGGGGCGATCCCCCGTCGAGCCTCGAGAATCTGCGCGAACGGTACGCGGAACGCTATCGCGAATCAGACACCGGGAAGTGGCTGCAAGCGAGCGGCACCGTCGAAACGGTCGACTTTGCCAACGAGACCGGCGTCCTCCCGACGCGCGGATGGCAAGACGGGCAGTTCGAGGGCGCAGACGACATCGGCATCGCCGCCGTCCGCGAACTGGCGCGAGAGCGGGAGTACCCGGACGACGAAGACCCCGGAGGGTACCGCGTCGAGACTGACGCGGGCGAGAGCATTCCCCGCGGTGCGACGGCGATGACGCTCGGCGCGGGCCTGGGCATCGACGATTTCGACGCCGTGGCGGAACTCGGGGCGACGTGTGACCGATTCGGTCTCGATCTGATCAGCGCCGGAAACACCGTCGCATGGGCCGTCCGTGCCAGCGAGGCGGACCTACTAGATCACTCGTTTACGTTCGGTACTCCCGACGACGCACGATCACTGCTCCGCGACATCGCAACTCGAGAGACGACGCTCGGAGACACACTGGCGGAGGGAGTCGACGCGGCGGCCGAACGGTTCGGCGGCGACGATCTCGTGCCGACGGTCAAAGCGATGGAACTGCCCGCGTACGATCCCCGGGGCGCCGAAAGCATGGCGCTGGCCTATGCCACGAGTGATCGCGGCGCCTGCCACCGGCGAGCGATCCCGATCGAGCGGGAGATCTTCGAGAACTGGAGTCCGGGGCGGGCCGCCCGCGCCGTCGTAACTGAACAGGACCAGCGCTCGATTCTCTGGTGCCTGATCGTCGACGACTTCGTCGGCGACGTCTTCGAGGATCTCGGCGCCGAGTGGCTGGACGCCGTGGGGTTGGACACCGACGGAGACCTGCAGACGATCGGGGAGCGCATCTGGACGCTCACCCGGTTGTTCAACGTTCGCGAGGGGATCTCTCGAGCGGACGACGAACTACCGCCCGCGCTCCGAAAACCCCTGGAGTCGGGGCCGAACGACGGGCAGGCGGTAGACGAGGACCGTTTCGAAGCGATGCTCGACGCCTATTACGCGGAGCGCGGGTGGGGAGCCGACGGTCGACCGGCCCGCGAGACGGTCGGTCGTCTCGGATTGGACGAGGTCGTCGACGACGAGACGCCGCTGGCCGAGCGACCCCTGGAACGGAAGTGATTGTCGCAACGGCCACTGTTCCGTCGGGACGCCAGGCAGTCGCGGCCGAACCGTTTCGGCGCTCATCCGGCACCAGTCCGGACGAAACCGGTCGCTTGGTAACTACAGCGGCCAGTCGTCGGCAACGTCCAGAAGCGGACGTAGCTCCGCAGCGTTCCGTGTTAGCGTGACTGTGTTCTGGACCTGATCGTACTCGACGATATCCGCGGCTGCTAGTTTCGGAATGTCTGCGTGATAGAGCGATACGTAGACGTCTTTCGCATCCTCTTTCGAGACATCGGTCGTCCCGGTGCCGTTCTCCGAAGCGGCGACTTCATCTGCCAGGTCCGCCAACGCCATCGGGTTGTCGACCGGTAGCAGGCATCGAAGCACGCACCGACGGCGCTCGTTCGACAGAATCTCGAGCGCGGTATCCGCTGCTATTGATTCGATATCGGTGGGATCCGGCCCCGGGGCTGCAGTCGAACAGGGAGTGTTATCCGGCATTATAACTACGTACCTCCGTATTATGCTAAAAGTGTGTTGGTGAGGGAGAATTATATTTCTCAATGACCAAATACAGAATTGGGAAAGCAAATACTATCGGCCATCTTATATTTTATAGTCTGCACCACGGAACAGCGTGTGGTCGCGTTACCCGAGAGGATTCGGCCACGAAATCCCGGCCGTCAAGCGCTCACCGAAGCTCCATTTGCTCGGCGCGCTCGACCGCGAGATCGGCGATCTCCTCGACAGGGCTGTCGGAACGGTCGGCGAGTACGCGCACCAGCATGCCGAGCTGAACCGCTGCGGCTTCCCGAAGTTCGGCCGCTTCCTCGGTATCGTTACCGAAATAGTACTCGTGGCGGCCGTTCTCGTGGACGATACCAGTGTACACCGAACGGAGATCGTTACCGGAGACTGCCTCCGCCGCTTCCGTTTTGACTTCCTCGAATCGGGGGTTCGTCATCGTACCTGATATGAGCCCAGAGGATCCTAACCTCTTTGATAAGCTAAGTGAATGGTCGGCGAGGGATCGACTCGCGTCGGGCCGTTGGAACCAAGTTGGCCGTGAGCGGGTATGGGGAGACGAATCCGTAACAGGGAACATCGAACCCCCAACGGCTCGATTGTGACACACCGATGACTTCAGTCGCGTATTTTGCACCCGTTATTATGCAAAATGCTTACAGTAGTCCGGTCATGAGTGTTTTTATCCCTGCGATTCAACGGTATAACCAATGAAACGGGGTACAAGCACCGCTGATCGCTCACCTCTCGTTCGCGTCGCGACCGACGTAGCGGCGAACGGCGACGAACAGGTCGTGACGGCGATGCGAGACGAAGCCGATTCGATACCGGTGGTCCGCACGGGACCGACCGGTGCGACGGGGAGCGAACCGCTCGTCGTGGCGACACGCGAGGGACGGACGGCGTTCTTCGCCGACCCGAAGCCGTCGACCGCCCAGAACATCGTCGACACGCTGGAAGACGGAGCCATCCCAGCGGATGGCGCTGACGCGGTCGTCGAACACGGGTCCGAGACGACGACGATCCCGATCCCGAACACGGGACCGCTCTCGATCGGTCAGCGGTCGGTGCTCGGCCGGTGTGGATGGGCCGATCCTCTCGATCCGAAAGAGTGGCCGATCGTCTCGTCTGAACGAACCGCCGAGACGGTGACGGATATCGGACTCCTCGGTCGGGGTCGCGGCGACGCCGCCGCCGATGACCCCGTCACCGACGTGTGGGAGACCGCGCGGGACGCGGACGGAGACCCGGTCGTGGTTGCCAATGCGAACGAGACGCGCGACGAACAGCGAGCGGACGAGGTGCTGCTCGGCGGAGCGCCGATAGCCGTCCTCGACGGGATAGCCGCCGTCGCCGAGTACGTGGGTGCCGACGACGCCGTCGTCTACCTGAACGAGGAGGATAGCCACCTGCATCGACACCTCCGCGAAGCGATCGATGCAGTCGCCGGCGAACTGCCGATCGTTCCGCAGCTGGTGGCCGGCCCCGACGAGTACCGCGCCGGCGCCCCGACGGCCGCGCTCGAGGCGATGGAAGGCGCCGACCGCATCGAACCGCGTCTCCAGCCGCCGTCACCCGCCGAGTACGGTCTCTACGGGCGGCCGACGGTCATCCACACGCCGCGGACGTTCGCACAGGTACGGCGGGCTATCCGCGATTCGGACGCGTTCGACGCGGATGCCGCCGATCCGGGAACCCGGCTGATCACCGTCGCTGGCGACGTCGCCGATCCGGCGACCATCGAACTCCCGTCAGACAGCAGCCTTTCGGTGGTACGAGACGCCGTCGAACTGACGGGCTCGTTCAAGATGGCCTGCGTCGGCGGCGTTCTCGGCGGCATTACGCGAAGCCTCGACGTCGCTCCGACCGCACAGTCGCTCGCTGCAGCCGGTCTCGGGACCGACGGCGTGGTCGAACTGCTGAACGACGACCGGTGCGTAGTCGCCGATGTCGGCGAGCGCGCCCGATTCGCGTCCACCGAGAACAGCGGCCGCTGCGTGCCCGGCCGCGAAGGGACGAAACAGCTCACCGAACTCCTGCGAGACGTCTACCAGGGATCGCTCGAGGCCGACACGATCCGCGAACTGGGTCGAGTGATGGCTCGGTCGAGCAACTGCCAGATCGGCGCTCACGCGCCCCGCCCCGTGACGACCGCGATCGACGAGTTCGAACCGGAGTTCCATGCACACGCCGACGGTCGCTGTCCCAGCGGTACCTGTACTGAGAAACTATGAGCACTGACGACACACTTCCAGGCGTTCCCGATATCGAAGACTCGCAACCAAATACGCCGGTCTCCGCCACGTTCGAGACCGGCACCGCGAACGACCCCGCCGTCGGTACCGACGGCGACGAGCCGACGACGGTGACGATCAACGGCGAACCGGTGACCGTCCCGCCGGGTTCGACCGTTATCGACGCGATGCAGGCCGTCAGCGACGAGACGGTCAGCGTCGACCCCGGCGAGGACGGCGTTGATGACGACGCCGATGTCCCTGCACTCTGCTACTACGACCGCGACGGCGACTGCAGCGGCGAGATCGGTCCGCGGAGCGAGTGCCGGACCTGCATGGTCGAGACCGACGAGCACGGCCTCGTTCCCTCGTGTTCGTTCCCGGCCGAGGAGGGGCTCTCCGTGCAGACGGATACCCCCGATGCCGAAGAGACGCGCAGCGTCAACCTCGATCTGGTCCTCTCGAACCACAACCTCCGGTGTACGACCTGCAACGGCAACGGCCGCTGTGAACTACAGGACACCGCAATCAGCGAGGGCGTCGACCATCCGCGCTATGGCGTCTTTGACGATCGTGACGAGTACGAACCGCTCGACGACAGTTCGTCGTTCATCCAGATCGACCGGAACAAGTGCATCCTCTGTAACCGGTGTGTCGAGGGATGTAACGACGTCCAGGTCGAGGGCGTGCTCCGCATCGAGGGCCACGGCGAGGATACCCGGATCGGCTTCCAGTCCGACGCCGAGACGATGGCCGAGTCCGACTGCGTTTCCTGCGGTCACTGCGCGACTGTCTGTCCGACAGGCGCGCTGACAGAGAAGGACATCGGCGGCGCGGCGACGCTTCCGCTTCCAGGGTTCACCCAGCGCAACTCCATCGGGACGGTTATCGAGCATGAAGAAGTCGAAACGCTCGACGACACGACGGCACCGAATCGCTCGCCCGACCCCGGCGGAGAGAGTCGGATCGGAGCCGGCCCCAGCGTGAGTCCAGACGATCGAAGCGGCGTCGCACGGTTTATGTCACAGAGCAGGCGCCGTGCGATGGACATCGCCACCGAGTACGGTCACAAAGCCATGTTGGCGGGCGAACACACCGCCGAAAACATCGCGACGAAGGTGCTCCCCGAGGGGAGATTGTTCGACGTCGCGTCGACCGTGAGCGACTACCGCCTCGGCAAGATCGACAAGGAGGAGACGACGTGCGGGTTCTGTGCTGTTGGCTGCCGATTCGAGATGTGGGGCAAAGACGGCGACGCGATCGGTGTCCAACCCGTCGAAGACCCCGCGAAGGCGCCCGCTAACAACTTCTCGACCTGCGTGAAAGGGAAGTTCGGCCACGAGTTCGCCAACAGCGACGAGCGGATCACGGAACCGCTTGTTCGCAACGAGGACGGCGAGTTCGAGACGGCGTCCTGGGACGAGGCGCTCGATCGCGTCGCGAGCGGGCTGCGCGCGATCCAGGACGAACACGGCATCGACGCCGTCGGCTGTCTCGCGTCCTCGAAGGGGAGCAACGAAGAGGCGTATCTCGTCCAGAAGTTCGCGCGACAGGTTCTCGGAACGAAAAACATCGACAACTGTGCGCGGCTCTGTCACTCGACGACGGTGGCGGCGCTACAACAGACGCTCGGGTACGGCGCTATGACCAACCGCATCAACGAGGACGTCGGCGAGGCCGACGCCTACCTCATCACCGGGTCGAACACGACGGAGTCGCACCCGGTTTTGGCGACCCGTATCAAGCAAAACGTCCGAGACGGCGCCGACCTGATCGTCTTCGATCCCCGTGAGGTCAACATCGCAGAGCACGCCGACCAGTACACACGGACCAGACCTGGGTATGACGTCGCCTGGATCAACGGTCTCATCCGATATATCATTGAGAACGACCTCCACGATGAGGCGTTCATCGAACGTAACACGAAGGGATTCGAGAAAGTCAAGGAGAAGGTACAGGCGTTCACACCCGAGAACGTCGAAGAGCTGGCTGGCGTTCCGCCTGCAGAGCTGAAGTCCGCCGCCGAGACGCTCGCCGAGGCCGATACCGTCGTCTTCGGCTGGGCGATGGGAATGACCCAGTCCAGCCACGGCACGCAGAACCTCCTCGCGATGGCCGACCTCGCCCTCACGCTCGGCCAGGTCGGCAAGCCCGGGGCCGGGCTCTCACCTTTCCGGGGGCAGAACAACGTGCAGGGCGGCGGCGGCGACATGGGAACGCTTCCTGGAAGCCTGCCGGGCTATCAGGATCCAGCGGACGCCGAGGTCGCCGAAAAGTTCGAAAAAGCGTGGGGCGAGCGCCCGCCCGAGGAGCCGGGGCTCAAGGTGCCGGAGATGCTCTCGGAGGCTCACGAAGGCAACCTGCGTGGAATGTACGTCGTCGGGGAGAATCCCGCGTTGTCCGAACCCGACATCCAGCACGCCGAAGCGGCACTCGAGAAACTCGAGTTCCTCGTCGTTCAGGACATCTTCATGACGGAGACGGCGACTCACGCGGACGTGATCTTGCCCGCAGCGACGTCGCCGGAGAAACACGGCACGTTCACTAACACCGAGCGCCGCATCCAGCGGGTGCGCCCAACTGCGACACCGCCCGGGACGGCGCGCCAAGACTGGGAGATCACTCAGGACCTGGCCAACCGGCTCGGGTATAGCTGGGACTACGACCACCCGCGGGAGATCATGGACGAGATCAGCGACCTGGTCCCGATCTACGGCGGTGTCAGCTACGACCGCCTCGAGTCGGGCGACGAGCACGGACTCCAGTGGCCCTGCTGGGACGAAGACCACCCCGGAACGCCATACCTCTACGATTACGAGGACGGAGAGTTCAACTTCGACGACGGTATGGCTCGCTTCGTGCCCGCGGACGGTGGACACCCCGGCGAGCTGCCCGACGAAGAGTATCCGCTCACGCTCACCTCCGGGCGGGTGCTCTACCACTGGCACACCGGCCAGATCACCCGGCGCGTCGAGGGGCTCATGAGCCACGTCGGCGAGAGCTTCGTCGAGATCAACCCGTCGACGGCCGACGAACTCGGCGTCGCCGACGGCGAGTACGTCCAGGTCGAGTCGCGCCGCGGAGACATCGTCGTCAAGGCGAACGTAACCGACCGCGTCGGCGAGGGAACGTTGTTCATCCCGATGCACTTCGCTGCCGGCGCGGTCAACAAGCTCACTCAGGAGAGCTTTGACCCGCACACGGGAATTCCCGAGTACAAGGTGTCCAGCGTCCGCGTCGAGCCGCTCGGATCGGAGGCCAATCCGGACGTGTTGCGGGCGCCCGACGCTGGAGCCGATAGCGACGGCGGAACCGCAGTCAGCGACGACTGATCGTCGCGGACATCTCGCTCGTCGACTGCTTCTGTTCGAGCGAACTTCTCGTATCGGAGCCATCACGAAGGCACCGAATCACCGCCCGGTTCGGACGCTCTCGAGTCGCACGAGCTGAAAAACGAACGCTGACCACCGAGCCTCTCGCCGGCCGTGTCGCGAGAATCAGTCTGCCGATTCGTTCGGCCGGCTTCCCTTTACGGCCTCGTCTCGCGTCTGGTCGGGGAGTCAGCCCGATTTTCTCGGAGGGCATGACCGACGAGGACTGACGACGTAGATTGCCGCGTACGCTCGGAACACGGATAGGGAACTTCGGCCGAGTTGATCAGTCAGGACGCGCCGTAGCCGACGTCCTCTCGAAGTTCGTCCCACGATTCGTGGAACCCGTACGTCGCCTCTGACTCTGTACTGATAGTGTTCTGATACACGTCGTCGTACTGTAATAACTGCGTCCAGCCGTCGTGGTATCGGTAGCTACAGTATTGGCACATGAACGACCATATCACGCCGGATGGAAAAGGCGTATCGGTGAAATCGAGCACCGGCCGACTGTACCGGAGTCGATAACCCAGTCATACCCTCATTGTCAGAAAGCCGCCAGCAGCGTCCGTGCGGACGCGTCACGCTGCGGACGATCGATCCCTCGTGACCGACAGAGACTACTCGATTACCGCGAGCGCCTCGATTTCGACTGCGGCGCCTTTGGGAACGCGGCCGACCTCGACGGCGCTTCTGGCGGGCGGCTCTTCGTCGAAGAACTCGCTGTACGCCTGGTTGAACTCGTCGAAGTCGTCGATATCGTCGAGGAACACGGTCGTCTTGAGGACGTCGTCCATCGATCCCCCTTCGGACTGGAGAATCGCGCTGACGTTTTCGAGACATTGTCGAGTCTGTTCACCGACCGACGCATCGTCGAGGAGTTCTCCGTCGGTTGTAAGCGGGAGTTGACCTGCGGTGAAAAGCAGCTCACCGTTCGTAGTTGCCTGACTGTACGCGCCCACGGCTGCCGGAGCATCGTCGGTACTGATTGCGCGCTTCATAGACACCGATATCCGCTCCTGTATCTTAAAGGCAGGTAGCGCGCGGGCTCGCCAGCATATACCATCATATGTATTACTTTTTGAGGTTGGAAGCCCGCTGCACGCAAGATACTTACCGTCCATAATCGATGTCTAGATATGGCGTTCAAACAATCGCTCGAGCAGATAGATCCGAATACGGCCGAGGCTATCGACCTCGAGCGTGAACGGCAGGAATCGACGCTGGGGATGATCGCCTCCGAGAATCACGTCTCGAAAGCCGTGCTCGAAGCACAGGGGAGCGTCCTCACGAATAAGTACGCCGAGGGATACCCCGGCGGGAGATACTACGGCGGCTGCCAACACGTCGACACCGTCGAGGAACTCGCTATCGAACGCGCGAAGGAACTGTTCGGGGTCGACCACGCCAACGTGCAACCCCACAGCGGCACGCAGGCCAACATGGGCGTGTACTTCTCCGTGCTCGAACCGGGCGACAAGATCCTATCGCTGTCGCTGTCGCACGGCGGACACCTCTCTCACGGCCACAACGTCAACTTCTCGGGACAGCTCTACGACGTCGAACAGTACGAGGTCGATCCCGAGACGGGGTACATCGATTACGACGAACTCGAGAGCCTCGCGCGCGAGTTCGACCCGGACATCATCGTTAGCGGCTCCTCGGCGTATCCTCGCGAATTCGAGTACGAACGTATCGGCGATATCGCGGACGCGGTCGACGCCTACCACCTCGCGGACATCGCTCACGTGACGGGGCTCGTCGCCGCCGGCGTTCACGCCTCGCCCGTCGAACACGCGGAGTTCGTCACCGGAAGCACCCACAAGACGATCCGCGCCGGCCGCGGCGGGATCATCATGTGCGACGAAGAGTTCGCGGACGACATCAACTCCGCCGTGTTTCCCGGCGCGCAGGGCGGGCCGCTGATGCACAGCGTGGCCGGCAAGGCCGCAGGGTTCGCAGAAGCGAGCACCGATGAGTTCCAGTCCTATGCCGTGCAGACCATAGCTAACGCGAATACGCTCGCCGACGAGTTCGACGACCGAGGACTCTCGCTGGTGAGCGGTGGAACGGACAAGCACCTCATGCTCGTAGACCTCCGCGACTCCCACCCAGACATCACGGGAGAGGAGGCCGAAGAGCTACTGTCCGACGTCGGCATCATCGTCAACAAGAACACCGTACCCGGTGAAACGCGGTCGCCGATGGTGACCAGCGGGATCCGCGTCGGCACGCCGGCGCTCACGACCCGGGGATTCGGAGAAAAGGAGATGGAGACCGTTGCCGACCTCATCGTGGACGTACTCGACAATCCCGAAGACGAGGACGTTCATGACCGAGCCGCCTCGACGGTCGAACACCTTTGCCAGGAGTTTCCCATCTACGGGTAGCGGGCAGGCTATCGCTCCTCGAGTACGCGCTACTCTTTTTAAGAGGTTCGACCAGTAACGCCGTTACGGTCGGTCTTTTCGAGAGCTGATACGGTCGACAACCACCCGTGACTCCGGACTGCGATCGAGGGCACATCGTGTATACGATGACTCGAGGCCTGCCGCCTCGAGCGACGGACGCTCTGACCGAACTGCGCGACGCTGTTTGCCGCTGTGCAGTCCAGGTTATCGTGCCCCGCGACGTCAACGGAGGAGTGAGGTGAGCAGACGGCAACGTCGGTGAAGACAGATCGCCGTGCAACGAGAAGGAGAACTAGGGCGACGTCGTCTGCACTGATGCGCTCCCGTCGCCGCGACCGGACGGTCTACTCAGTTCACGGCTGATCAATCATCATCCGACTCTCGAGCTGCTGTCTCCCCTGAAGCGTCGAGTCTCGCGGACTGATTCGACGCGGAATCCGAACGATCAGTGTCGAAGAACACCGGGTGGATATCGTGACAGGGATAGCTGATCGCCAGCACCGCGAGGATGGTGATGACGGCGAAGGGACCGCCGGTGATAATCGACGCCGCTTGGAGCGCGTCGACGCCGCCGACGACCATCAGCAGGGACGCCAGTGCCCCGACCAGGGCGCCCCAGATCACGCGGTTGATCGTGGACGGCTCGAGTTCGCCGCCGGTGGTGAGCATTCCCAGCGCCAGCGTCGAGGAGTCCGCCGACGTGACGAAGAACGTCGTGATCAGCAGCAGGAAAAGGAGGTTCAGTACGTCGCCGGCGGGTAATGCTTCGAACAGTGGGTACCCGGAGCCGGCGACGCCATACTCGGAGATGACCCCCAGGATATCCGCCGCGTTGGTCGACTGTTCCGTGATCGCGATGCTACCCATGATCCCGAACCAAGGGATCGTCACCGCCGTCGACGCCAAGACGCCGGTGACGACTACCTGACGGATCGTACGGCCCCGCGAAACGCGGGCGATGAACAGCCCAACGAACGGCGTCCAGGAGAACCACCAGGCCCAGTAGAAGATGGTCCAGTTACCGACCCAGCTCGCATCGTTGCCCGCGTTCATGAAGAAACTCATCGCGACGAACTGATTGATATACTGTCCGAGCGCTTCCGTCGTGACCGACATGATGTACGCTGACGGGCCCAGCACGAACGTCAGAAGCATGACTACCACGAATAGCCCCATATTGAACCGGGACACCCGACGGACTCCCTTCTCGATACCCACCGTCACTGACAGCGTAAACGCGATCGTCAGGCCGACAATCGCCAGAATCGTTCCGGTGTCACCGACCGATACCCCGGTAGTGTACTCGATACCGGTCAGGAACTGACTCCCGACGAACCCGAGCGTCGTCGCGATACCGCCGAGGGTGGCGAACACCGCGAGGATGTCGACCAGTTTCGCCCAGACGCTGTCCAGGTTGTCGATGCCCAAGAATGGAGTGAGCACCGTCGAGACGCGCATGGGCGCGTCGTGCCGGTACGTGTAGAACGCTATGGGAAGCGACATGATAGCGTACGCGGCCCACGCAGAAAGCCCCCAGTGGAAGAACGTGTACCGGACAGCACCGACCGCTGCGTCGGCCGTCTGCGACTCGGCGCCGACGAGCGGCGGAACCGTGTCGTAGTGAAAGATCGCCTCCGCTGGGCCCCAGAACACGATCCCTGCGCCGATCCCGGCCGAGTACAGCATCGCGAAGTACGACAAGAAGCTGTACTGTGGCTCCTCGTCCGGCTTGCCGAGCTTGACGTTCCCCCACGGACCGAACACCAGGAACAGCGCGAACGCCACGATGAAGAACATCGCGAGGAGGTACATCCAGCCGACTTTTTCCTCCACCAACGAGTTCACACGCTTGACGGCGCTGGCGGCGGCGTCCGGCATCAGAGCGAAGGCGATGACTGCTACCAGCGCTGTGAGGAACCCGACGAGAAACACGGGAGCGTCGAGCTCGTTCGCGAACCGAGCGAAGCGACCGTCTGGATCAGAGTTACCCATACGAAATCACTTGTCCTGGTCGTGCGCTGTGCGCGTCGACGTGAACTCGAACGATCTCGCGACACTGTTCTCGCTTCGCACGTCGACTCCCGTTTTACCCGCTTGCGCGGTGCTCATGTCTCGAGTTAGCATGCGGCTACCCTATCTCCTAAAGTTCCGTAATAAGATATAAACCCACCGAGATATTATTACCTCCTCACTATACTAAAAATTAATAGTGTTTCTTTTTCGCGGTGGATCATCCACTAATTGTGCTTTCGCTCCTATTTTCGGTTCATGTCTTCGACCGGGTACCCCTCCGGATAGAGACGCGAATTCGTCGCGGAATAGTCTTTCTCGCGGTCTCGAACGAGTAGGAACGGACTGTCCCGAATTACCGTCCTCAGAATCGCGTCGCGGTTCTGATCGGCTGCGAAAATCACACAGCGATTTTCGAACGCCTGTGGAGACTGCGCTCCCTACGGACACCGATTCGGTGTCTGCAAAGCGCGTTCGCCAGACTACGTCTGGCGGGCTGTCAGACTCGCAGGATCTGACACCGTCATGGAAGCCGGAACCCCCTCAAGGAGCGAACCGCGTCAGCGGTGAGCGAGTAGGGTGGGGGGAAGTCACTCGCAGCGTCAGCGGTCGCAGAGTCATCTGGTAGAAGTGGTTAATTTACGGGTGGCGGGAGCGACCAAATTCGACGCCCGTTTGCGGGGAGATCGGGGCGAGGTGTACACTACTGCTGGCAAGATCGTATAAACTCCCGTAGCTATCCACGTGAAGATATTTTAATCGGTGCGGAAACGTTTGACGTGGCGCCTGACGCGGGTGCCCCACACAGAATGAGGGATACGGACCCTTTCAACGGTCGTCCCGATCTCGGACTGCCATGGATCTCGTAGCCCCGTCCTCAGCCACGGACTAACACGGGTCTCGGTAGCTCGATTTCCCTCGTTCTTAGCCGTAACGACGAACCAGCCACTGCAGCAGGGGCGTAATGGTAGGTGCTGGTGATAGTCTGGATACCACTGTTCAATCGATCCTCGAACTCTCCGGTCGTCCATACTACTGTGTTTCGGAACACGGGTTACCTTATCCGCTGTCCGGAAACGGACACAGACAACCGTTACTACTAGACAGGTCTCGTTGATCGGACAGTACAGGAGACCGGCCCGTCTCGAGACGGACGCGTTCCTGTCGAGAGCGACGAGACGTGCGACCATCTAGAAAGAAATTAAAATAACAGTGGTATCACTGTGAATATCTGGGAGGCGATCGGTGATTCGTTCGCGACCGTGAGCGTCGCGCCGAACGAGATTACCCGAAACAGACCGAACGTTGGGCGACCGTCGAGCGGAAGTTCTCGATGATCCGCTTGCCCGCGTCGGTGAGGGTACCCTCGGGATGAAACTGGGCGCCAACGTGCGGTCGGTCCGCACGCCGGACGCCCATCAGGGTCTCGCAGTCGTCGTCCGTCCAGGCCGTCGACGAGGCGAGACGGCAACGACTCTCGTTCGACGGGGAGCGAGTGGTATCGCCCCACCTCGAGCGAATCGGAGAGGCCAGCGTACAGTCCAGCGCCGTCGTGGCGCATCTCGGACGGCTTCCCGCGGATCACTTCGGGGGCGTGGCCAACTGAAACGTCGTGAGCAGCACACAGCGCCTGATATCCCAGGCACACTCCCAGCGCGGGGTAGTCCGTTTCGGCGAACACGTCGACGGAAACACGCGCATCCTCGAGTTTCCCCGGCCCGGACAAGACGACGACCCGATCCGGATCGAGGGACCGGATTCCCTCGACGTCGATTTCGTCGTTTCTGCGGACCTCGACGGGGATGAACTCGCCGAGCGCTGGACGATATTGTAGACGAAGGAGTCGTAGTTGTCGACGATCAAGATTATCAGAGTTCCCCATCGCGTCGGGTGCTGTTTCTGCAGAGAACGACGTCTGATCGTCGAGCGCTTCGTCGGCGGCGGTAACGAGCACTCGAGCCTTGTCCAACGGTTCAGCGTACTCGTGAGCAGCTCGGAATCGTGAACGATCCCCGTGTCGACGCGGAGAGAGTACGCGTCGCGGAGACGCACAAGTGTTCGCGGGGAGCGTGGCAGCCGAACACCAGGTCGACACGGCCGAGCACGCGATGACGCTGTACGAGGTCCAGCGGGAGTTATGCCCCCAAACGTATCGAGACGCGAGAAATGATGGAAAATCTGGGTTCGTTGGCCCACGTCGACGACCGGCTCTAACAACAGGCCAACGGTTGGACCACCGAGGTCGATAGTCGCAGATCGGATCTAACAGAGCGCCGCGAACGGCGCCCGAAAGCCGATATACGAGGTGGGGAGACTGGATCGGCCAGCGAAGGCGACGATGTTAGTCGTCGTCGTCCGTGTTCGTCGCAAACACGGGCGGCGACTGTTCGTCGATTTCGGTGGACTGATCGTCGGTGTTCGCCTGCAGGACCGGACGGATACGTTGGAACTCCAGACACATCCCGACGATAGCTAGGACGCCGATGACGGCAAATGGTCCGCCGGTGATGATAGCCGAGGAGCGCAGCGCGTCGAGGCCGCCGCCGACGATAAGCAGCGACGCGAGGCCGCCCATCAAGCCGCCCCAGAGCACGCGATTGATGGTCGAGGGGTGTTCCTTGCCGCCGGTCGTGAGCATTCCCAGCGCCAGCGTCGAGGAGTCGGCGGAGGTCACGAAGAACGTGATCACGAGCATCATGAAGACGAGCGACAGCAGCGACCCCAGGGGCAGATTGGCGAACAGCGGAAACCCGGAGACGGCGACGCCGTGTTCCGAAACGGCGGCGAGCATCGGCGCAGCACCGGTCCGTTCGAGGTGAATCGCCGTACCACCCATCGTCAGGAACCACGGGATGGTAGCGACGGTCGCGCCGATCAATGCCGTCGCGGTCACCTGCCGGATAGTTCGTCCGCGAGAGATGCGCGCGACGAACAGACCGCCGAACGGCGCCCAGGAGAACACCCACGCCCAGTAGAACACGGTCCAGTTGCCGACCCATTCGCCGGACCCCGAAGCGTTCGTGTACAGGCTCATCCGGAGAAAGCCGTTGGCGTACTCGCCGATGGCCTGCAGGCCGGTGTTCATGATGTAGGTCGTTGGACCCAGCAGAAACGTGGCTAGACACAGCAGAGCGAATCCGTACATATTGAACATCGAAACTTTCCGAATACCACGCTTGACGCCCAAGACGACCGAGGCAGTAAACGCCAGTGTCATCCCCGTAATGACGAGAATGGTACCGCCATCGCCGAGAGTGACGCCGTAGTTGTATTGCAGACCGGTCAGGAACTGACTTCCGACGAACCCTAAGGTTGTCGCGATACCGCCGATAGTCGCGAACACCGCCAGAATATCGACGACCTTGGCGATGGGACGGTCCAAGTTATCGACGCCGAGAAAGGGCGCTAGCAGCGTCGAGATGCGCATCGGCGCGTCTCGCCGGTACGCAAAAAAGGCGATCGGAATCGCGACGATCAGGTACGGAACCCAGTACGAGATCCCCCAGTGGAATAGCGTGTACTGAATAGCGCCGATCGCTGCTGACTGTGTCTGTGACTCCGCACCGATCATCGGGGGGACGGTGTCGTAGTGGAACAGCGCCTCCGCCGGGCCCCAGAACACGATGCCCGCCGCGATGCCCGCCGAGAACATCATCGCGAAGAACGCCGGGGTGCTGAATTCGGGCGACTCGTCCGGATCACCGAGCTTAATGTCTCCCCACGGGCCGAACATCAGCCATAGGGAGAACAAGACCATGAGAAACATCGAGAACACGTATACCCACATGAACTCCGACCAAAGGTACTCGTTGACCGCGCCCATCTTTTCGGCGGACGCCTCAGGGTTGAGGAAGAACACGACGATCGCTATCAGTGCTACGCCGAAGCCAATGCTGAACACACCCGCGTCTAGTTCCTCGGCAAAGCGTTCTACGGCGTTCCGTATTTTCATACGTCACTCTTTCTCACAATTATCGCGTGTGAACTTGTGTGTGGAATATATCCGGTATTTATTATATCGGCGGATCTGTCCACCGGCGGGAGTCACCAGCGGTGATGTATTCCTGCGTCACGTGACTCACGATTGACAGCGGACGTCACGCGACGAAAACAGGCCACGGGCGAACCCGACCGCGGATGACAGCAGATAACGTAAGCAACGAGCGTGACAGCGGATGTCTCGGCGCGCAACGGCGATATCTATACCGCGCAGAACGATTCGCCGAAATAGCAGAGTGAAGCTCTCGCTTACTGGCACCACGCGCTTCTTACAGCAGACGCACCACACCGGTCGATCGCTGGCCGTCTCAGCAGGATCGCTGATCGCGATGAGTGCACCACCGTCCGGGTATTGACGCTGCAGAGTCCCGTCGGAGATAACGGTCTGGTCTAACTCCGAGCTGTCGTCATGTTATTCGCTCGCGCAGATGTTCACCGCCAGAAAGTATTAAATTCCCATCATCTGTTACTCAGTCGGTATCAGGCCAGACAGAGATTCTGCCATCGTAAGGAGAGAGTCCAGCGCTCCACACGGACTCAGAGCGGTCTCACATGGTCCGGGTGTGTCACGAGTGTCTGTCTACGATATCGTTCGACGTCGCTTGCTCCCCGAACTGCGGCTTCACCCCGGCATAACCGCCGGGGCTCCCGTCCCACAGGTAGGATTTTTGCTAGTTGCTAACCCGGTTGGTATGACCGAGCTACTGGTAGGTCACACCGTCGTTACTCCTATCTCGCCAGGAGGTTCGGAGTTATCTCGTTGATGGAGACACCGGAGCGGTTCGAAATGTGTGTCTCGAACAGTAGAGTCCTCGGAGTTCCGATGTTGTCAGATAACGGCCTAGGATCGTACCCACATGGACTCGAGAGACTCAAGCTGATCCGATCGCACGGAGTTTGGTCGTCCCGACATCAGCCGCGAATCGATCGTAGATTTCGGGGTCCGCTACTGGTTACACGCAAGTCTCGGCGCACCTACCTCTGACGAACTCCCCAGGTTAGGCGGTCTGATCTTTGATCTCTATCGGCGCTGTCGGAGCCGGGACTGGATCACCCGAGATAGTGAGTCTCGGTGTCACTCGATTGTCAAGCTACCGACTGTTTTCTCGGGACCATCTTCAACAAGAATAGTACCACTTGTTAACAATATCGCTCTATCGATGTTCTCACATGCGAACGCTCCTGAAGACACATAATACCGACTTACAACGCATACTTTAGAAGGCTTAGTTTCGTGTCATGGAGTCTTATTTCGTCCTGAATTATAAATTGACACGGTAAAAATATTGGTAAGGTTACAAAAGGGTTTTCTCCCCAGTCGTTCTCTGATCCACGTAATGATGAATTTGAGAGAGTTAAAAGACACATTCTATCGCGATTGCAGCACCTTCCATCACGATTTTGATAGCGAAGAAAAGCTGTTGGTATCGGTCGTCGATGCGATAGCGAGCGTCGAAAACCGCTCCCCGGTCGATATGGATCCGATAGACGGTAGTATCGAGCCGAAACTGCTTAATTCATTCTCGAAGTGTGCAGACGCGAGCGACGGATCGTCACCGGTGAGCCTCACCTTCTCCCACGAGGGGTACCAGATAACCGTCGACGGTACGGGGAAAATAGTTCTGAGCCGAGACGAGACCAGTTCCTCGACCCTCTCTTTCATCCGCCCGTCCAGCGAGAGTAGCGCACTCGAAGAATCGTCGGGAGAATTCACCTGTCATCACGACTTCGAGGCCGATTACTCTCTCACAGTCACGCTCGCCAAGGCTCTCGCCGCGATCGAAAATACTCGACCTACGGAGGTCACACCGCTTTACGAGAGTATTGATCCAAAAGTCCTCAGTATACTCGGTGACTATGCTAGCGAGCGAGACGAACCCTCCCCTGTTTCCCTGGAGTTCGTCCACTCGGACCATCGAATAACTGTCGACGAGCGTGGGAAGATCTCTATCCGTGAGAACACCCCGAATTCCAATGTCACTGCCGTTGTTCGCGACGCCTGGAATTCAGAACCTCCTCTAACCGCACCTCGCTAGAACCCTCTGCTCAGACCATCTACTACTCGTACCATTTAGCTCGGAATATACGATATTATCAAAAATGAGTTAAATATGAAATCAGAAGATAGCATCCCGCACGGGAAGTCGAGCGTATCGAGGTTCGTCGACGAGATCGATGCGACAGTTTTTGTCACAGGGTTTGTCCTCTCTCTCATAGCTATAGTAATTTTTCTTATATATCCCCAATCGTCGGTAGGAACGATTCTCGCTATTACGGATCATATTAGACATAACTACACATGGATCTACGTCGTCACCATGTTTCTCATGCTACTGTTTGTCCTCTTCCTGTTGTTCGGGAAATGGAGAGACATTACGCTGGGAAAGCCGGCAGAGGACCCGGAGTTCACACTCTTTGAATTCTTCGCGATGATGTTCTCGGCGGGCATCGCGGCGGGCATCGTGTTCTGGGGCCCGGCGGAGGCGCTGTTCCACTACGACACCGTCCCGCCGCTAATCGATGCGGAGTCGCAGATGCCTGCAGCAGCGACAGGTGCGGTCCAATACACGCTCTTTCATTGGGGAATTTACTATCTAATACCCTACGCTATAATCGGGATCCCGATCGCGTTCCTCTCGTACAGGCACGAGGCACCGTTGCGGATCTCGACGCTTCTCATGCCTTTCGTCGGCATTGACGGGCTCGACAACGTCTGGGGAAAACTACTGGATATCCTCGCAGTACTCGTCACTATCGGTGGTATCACCACGACGCTGGGGTTCATCGGGAGCCAGCTCCTGAGCGGCGTTCAATACACCACCGGAATAACATTTGGAAATACAGAAACGATCCTACTCATCTCCGGGTTAACGGTCGTTTTTACGCTCTCGGCAGTCCTGGGCGTCGAACGGGGGATCCGACGATTATCGCTGTTTAATATTGTCCTATTTTCTCTTCTGGGGGTGCTCGCGTTTCTCGTAGGGCCGACTAACTTTATAATAAATTTGGGAGTACAAGCGACGGGAGGGTATTTCAATGACTTCTTCGAGATGAGTCTGTACACCGGAATGGGAGAGAACGACGGATGGATCGGCTCCTGGACCGTGTTCTACTGGGCGTGGGTGTTCTCCTGGGCGCCGTTCGGCGGCCTGTTCGTCGCACGCATCTCTCGCGGACGAACCGTACGCGAAGTGGCTGCCGCAACCATCTTCGGGGCAACGGCAGGGACGCTCCCCTGGTTCTATACGATGGGTGGTACAGCTATCTGGCTCCAACGCTCTGGCCGCGTCAACCTGCTTGAAGAGATTTCAGCACACGGCGTCGCCATCTCCGGGCTTCCGTTATTTAATGCACTGCCCCTGGCACCGCTACTGGTAGGTCTGTTCCCGATTCTTATCACCACGTTCTTTCTCACGTCCGCAGATTCCTCGACACTTGCACTCGGGATGTTAACGACCGGTGGGAAAGAATCGCCGTCTAGCCTCAACCGCATCATCTGGGGAACACTGATGGGCATTCTTGCGTCGCTACTCATCGTTGGAGGGGGAGTCTCGGCACTGCAATCGTTAGCGATTCTTTCGGGACTTCCGTTCGTCGCGATCGCGATGCTCGCTATCGTCGCCACAAGCGTCGAGTTTCGGAAAGTCGCGCCGATATTCGAAAGTTCTGCGAAGGAGAAAAGGTCGTCCAGGCCGGAATTCCACGAGGAGTCACCGGAATCCCACGTGGGCTCACCGGAATCCCACGAGGACTCACAGCGCAAAGACTGACACTCCGCTAGGCTAAGACGATCCGTGTTTGAGGAGCCGCTGGAGAAAACCAGGGGCCCTCACGGTTTTGCAAGGTCGAAGTCTCGGTATTATCTACTTCTAGACTCCTTAGCTGGTGTCTTTCCGTCGAGCGTTTCATGTGGTAGTAATAAACAAACTGTTCAAGCCACTCGAGGACACTCGTCTGATTTTCCACCCACGAGTTGTAGAGACGGTCGACGCGCATTTTGAGGGTGTGAAGCCACTTTTCGGTGTGGTTTTGTTCCGTATAGTTGACCAGACAGTCCGATCCCTACTCGAGCGAGGGCAGTCCGAAAGCCGAATTGATCGACCAGAAGCATAGTGTCTGAGATATCGTGTTTCTTGCGGAGTCTGTGTAGGAACACAACCGCCGGATCAATACCGCGCGCCAACCAAACCACGCGGTCTCTATGAGGTGGATTTAGGAGAATCGTGGGAGAACGAGTGGACGGCGGTTGCGTCAGGGTGTTCGCCGTCCGCCTCCATCAGACCGGTTGTTGGCTCCGAGAGACAACAACGATTCTCGCTGAATTAGGCGTTGAACGCTCTCACGGAGCGGTTTGGAACGGGATTCATCGGCTGGCCGACAACGTACGCGACCCGCGGATGGCTTCGCTGTCGCGGGTCGCTGTTGACGAGACCGCTGTCAAGATCAATGGCAAGTAGTCTTGTCTATACAATACAATATACGCCGAAACAATGTTGATTCTCGACGTTGCATTATTTAGTCGATATGGCACCGATTTAGTAGCTTCGTTTCTGTATAATACCCACGATAAACACGATCTCTCGGGGATAGAGCTTCTCGTTGATCAGTTCAGTTATCGGATTGCCCCTCTCTCGAGTAGGACTGAGCGGTCGGGTCAACTATACCGAGCGGACCTGCTCGAAAAGTGGTTTTATACCCTCAAAACGCGGATCGGCCGTTTCCATAACTCGTGAGTGAACAGTCAGTCGAGCGTCCACGGTTGTATTGAAAGTTTTGTACACTACTACGACCGTCAAAGACCATACCAAGCTCTCGGCGGAAAGACGGCGATTGAGGAGATACAGAACTAGACAGTGCCGCTTGGAGCAGCCCGCTCGAACCTATGACTTTCTCCGCTCACTGAATTCGACTCAGGCACCGATCCACGGTCTCATCGGTTGTATAATGCATTCCGCTAGACTATCGAAACGTGAGTGAGGAAGACACTGTTGAAGGGGCTGGTTATCCTGTCGCAATCGACTGGTCCTGAAGACCTTCTCCGCCGATTTGGCGTGCGATAAATGCAAACGTGCTATCGAGCGTGATCGCAAGAAGTGCCCCTGGAATCGCTCCTGCAAGGATTTGCGGCGTGTTGAACAGGTTGATACCGCTGATGACCCACACGCCAAGTCCGCCGCCACCGATGAAAAACGCCAGATACGCGGTCCCGACGTTAATAACGATACTCGTTCTGATTCCCGCGAAGATCACCGAGAGTGCCATTGGCAACTGGATCTTGCGTAATATCTCACCTTTCGTCATACCCATTCCCTTTGCCGCTTCGATCGTACTCTCGTCGACCTGATCGAGTCCTGTTATCGTGTTAGTGAGGATCGGTAATAACGCGTATACGAACAATGCGATAACTGCGGAACTGAACCCCAGTCCGAAGATCGGAAACGCTAACGCGATAACGGCCAGCGTCGGAATCGTCTGTGCGACATTACCCATTGAGAGAATTGCCCCTTGCAACCGTTTGTATCGAACTGCGATGATTCCAAGGGGCACTGCAACGGCAATCGCCGCTAACTCGGAGACCAAAACTAATATGATATGCTGACGGAGGAGCGTCAAGAACTGGTCGAAGTTCTCTATCAAGTATTGACCGCCTTCGACTAGTGTGGACAGTTCCGACATCTCAGTCACCATTGTAGAGATCGAAGACATCGTCTTGGTCGACGATCCCGATGATTCCTCCGTCTCTAACGACTGGAAGTGATTGAACATCCGACTCGACGAACATCGATAATGCGGACTTCAGCGAGTCATCGGGATCAAGTTGATGCATTATCTCGCCGCCACTCGTCATTACGGTCTGTTCGACGTGGTTAGCCGCCGTGTCATTGGTGTCGGGCGATTGCATGATCTCTTCAACGTTTATCAGACTTAGCTTTTTGAGCGTGACGTCGTCGCCGACGAAGTCGCGTACGAACTCGCTGTTCGGATCCTCGAGGATGTTCCGCGGTGTATCGTACTGGACCAGTTCGCCGACGTCGAAGATTGCAATCTTATCCCCCATTTTCAGCGCCTCGTCGATACTATGAGTGACGAAGAGGATCGTCGTATTGATCTCTGCCTGAATTTCGAGGAACTCGTCCTGCAGGTCCGCGCGCGTTATCGGGTCCAACGCTCCGAACGGTTCGTCCATGAGCAGGACGTCCGGATCTGCAGCGAGTGCGCGTGCCACCCCGACGCGCTGTCGCTGGCCGCCGGAGAGTTCACGCGGGTACTGGTCCCGATACTTCGTCGGCGGGAGTGCCATCAATTCGAGTAGCTCGTCAACTCGGTCGTCGATCCGATCAGCGTCCCATCCTTTGAGTTTCGGGACGGTGGCGACGTTCTCTCCGACGGTCATGTGATTGAACAGGCCGATCTCCTGAATGACGTACCCGATGTCACGGCGGAGTTCGGTAACATCGATCGCTTGGGTGTCGGTCCCGTCGTAGTAGACGGTTCCTTCCGTCGGATCCTCGAGACGGTTGACCAGTTTCATCGTCGTGGTCTTCCCACAGCCCGACGGTCCGACGAGAACCGTCGTCGTTCCTTCGGCTACCTCGAAACTCACATTTTCGATCGCTACCGTCGAATCTGCGTAGGTCTTCTTGACGTTATCGAACTCAATCATGGTACCACCGTTGTAATTGCTTTCGTCCCCCTCGTGAGGGAGATATCTTCTCCGTTTCGAAGTTGCAAGAGCTGTTCAACCGTTTTGAGGCCGTAATCGAAGACCAGCGCCAACAGCGAGACGATGATCGTTGCGACGACGACCATTTCGGTATTCGCCTGGTAGATCCCCGTGAAGATGTAGTCACCGAGCCCACCGGCACCGACGTACGCTCCCACTGTTGCCACACCGATCAGGATCACGGTCGCGTTCCGCACACCCGCGGTAATCACCGGCAGTGCGACCGGGATCTGTATTTGGCGGAGTCGCTGCCACCGGGTCATTCCGACCCCTTCGCCGGCTTCGATCATGTTTTCATTGACACCGGTTAGTCCGATGTACGTATTCCTGATGATTGGCAGTTGTGCGTACAGTACCAGGGCAACGATGACTGGCGGATTACCTATCCCGAGGAACGGGATGAGCAGCCCGAACAGTGCGAGACTGGGGATCGTCATCGCGATGCCAGCGCCCCACAGAACGCCGAGCGCTGCAGGCTGGTAATACGCGATGAATATCCCGAGGAAGATTCCGAGCGGGAGCGCGATTACCAGCGTCTGGACGACGAGCTCAACGTGTTCGATAAGAAGCTGGAAGAGGTCCTTCCAGTTATTGAGTGTGAACTCAATGTATGACTCTATCATGTTTCAAATTAGGCCGTTCTCTTTCAGGTGATCTCTGGCCACGTCCTGTGGATCCTCTCCTTCCAGGTCGATCCGACTGTTCAGCTTCCGAACCTCTTCTTCGGATGTTAGCGACTGTGAGGCTTTGTTGAGGGGATCCTCGATATCATATTCTTCAACTGTTTCTTTCTTTACCAATGGGGCCGGATTATACGGCAAGAAGAATTCCTCGTCATCTTCTAGAATTGTAAGATCGAACTGCTGAATGTTTGGATTCGTGCTGAACACCATTCCGAGATCCGCCTCGTTTTCGCCGAGAATCTCGTACGTAAGATCGGCTTGGACGCTCTGGATGTCGAGTTCCTTCGCGGATTCTTCAATACCATAATGTTCAACCAATCCAGGCCAGCCGTCGGACCGTTCTTGGAATTCCGGTCCAAGAACGATCGAAACATCGGTATTTCCGTTTTCGATGTAGTCAACAAACCCGCTCAGTGTCTCTATACCCGTTTCGTCGGCCCACTCCGGGCTAGCACCGATTGCGTACGTGTTGTTGAATGCGGCGGGCTCGAGGTAGGCCAGCCCGTGTTCTTCTTCCATATCATCTTTCACTTGCTCATAGAGTTCGTCCGGATCGGAAATTAGCTCCTCGCGCTGCGGTGGAAGCTCTGACCACGCGCCGCCAGTATAGATGTGATAGAGGTCGATTCCTCCGTTTTTCACGGCCTCGAAACATTGTCTCGAACCTCCTAGACTGGTCTCGTCTCCGACGCTGGTGTCCGTGTTTTCCTTGAGCATTTCGTATCCCAGATATCCCATGAGCCGAGCCTCGCTCCACTTCATGGAAGCTACGGCGATTTCATCATCAGTTCCGAGACATCCTGCTGTCGTTGTCAGACCTACCGTCGCTCCGATACTACATGCCCTGAGTATCGATCTACGATCTGTTCTCGTGTTATCGGATCGCATGGCATTCTCTTCCACATCGTTGTGATATATATATCTTCCCCCGTTATGGCGGGTTTCGTTCCAGATGAGGATCCCTCACGGATTGTATTACTTCCACGCATTCCATAATATAGAAAATCTTATGGCGATTGGTCGGGACGGTGGGATATGCACGAGGCGTCTAACCCGGTTAAATCGCTTAAAACGATGGAGCGTGTAATCGAGGCACTCGCATCATTAGAAGGAGCCAGCGTCTCGGAGATTGCCAAGGAGATCGATCGACCACCGAGCATCGTGCACAATCATCTGGACACTCTCCGCGAGCTAGAGTACGTCGTCGCTCGTGACGGCGAGTACTATCTGGGACTCAAGTTTCTCCACCGGGGTGAAAAGGCACGATACCGGTTACCGCTCTATGACGCTGCAAGGAAAGAGATTGCGAAACTCGCAGCTGAATCCGGGGAGCTGATTACGCTGTTAGTCGAGGAACACGGGAAGGGCGTCTACCTGGATATCAACTCGGGCAGCGAGGCCATCGACTACCCCGCCAAGCCGGGAGAGCGAACGCTCCTTCACTGTTCTGCGGTTGGCAAAGCCGTCCTCGCTCACATGTCGAAGTCGAAGGTCGAACGGATCGTCGACTATTACGGACTTCCGCCTCAATCCGAGAACACGATCACGAGTCGCGAACAGCTCTTCGAGGAACTATCGGAGATCCGATCAACGGGGATTTCGTACGACCGAGAGGAATTCCGTTCGGGATTGAAAAGCGTTGGTGCACCGATCACAGCGGCTAGTGATACTGTTGTCGGATCGCTCAGCATCGCCGGCCCGACCCACCGAATGAACGACGATCGCGTTGAAGATGATCTCCGGCCACTTCTGATGCAGTCGATCAACGTAATCGAACTGAACCTTAGTGAACCGACTATCCAGTAGTCACTTGGCGACGTGGATTTCGATTATCTCGACGAATTCGTCGGTTCCCAGCGGATAGACGACGTTTCCTCTTTCGGTTTTTTGTCGTTGAAGCGTTCGAGCCTGTTCACCGTCGACTTCGATCGCCCAGACGCTCGGAAACGTCGGGTCCTCCGCAACGAACCGTATCGAACAGCCGAGATCCCGTTCTACTTTGTCGACGACGATATGAACGTAGGTTCCATCTTCGAACTGCGGTGGTTCGTATGACTGTAAATCCATTTCGTCTCGAAGTTTCGCGTTCCTCTCCCACCAGTCGGGTCGCTCGTTCATACGCCTAGTTGTATATAACGATCAATATCGGTCTTTCGGTCGAACGCTCGAGAACGGGAATGCGGCTGAACGGCCGTTGACAGCACATTGCAGCCCCTAAACCGCTCCCCACCCACAATCAAATTCTATTATATATAGCCCTTCTATTATCGAACAATCGGTCTCCTTGTCCCTTGATTTCATATTATAGAATCGATCTTCGAGCGGCTCTCGGTAGCTTCATCGCGATATGAATCCGTTCGTTCCGTGTTCTCTTCTTCTGATTACGACGGCGGAAATCCACCTCGAAGGTGGAGTTACAAACATACCGTTGTAATACCTGAGTGCCCTTTATTACAATAGTATGGTTGTAAAGTCCGAGTTTATAAGATCTCCGTGAGTTCGAAATTAGACGTCGATTCCATAATATAGAATTTAAAGCCTCGGTGATACGTTTGAATGTAGCAACGGTACGGGAACCGAATGGAGAGGTAAGAAAAACCCCTTCCAAAAAATTTAATACTCTCAGAAGTGACGCTCGGATTGATGTCTGAGACAGCCCAACATGCGACATCAGAAACGACTGTGATTGATACGGACGTCCACATCACAGTTGAAGAAGAAACGGTGGCAGAATACATGGATGAACCGTACCGCTCCAGCATTACGGAGTCGCCACATCCGATCTTCCCCTCGAGCAGTTGGGATCAACGGATGGGTGGAAAGATAGATGATCACTTCTCTACGTTTACGTCGCCGGACGACCTCCTGGCGTTCCAAAAGGAGTTCGACATCGAGTACCCGATCATTAACACATTCGAACCACTGGGGAAGTTTTCACAGCCGGATCTGGCCGTTAACTTGATGCAGGCGTACAACGACCTCCTGTTCGATCGGTTCCTTGATGACCACGATTTCCTCGGGCTCGCCTCGATCGCCACGCAGAAACCCCATAAGGCAGCCGAAGAGTTAGACCGAGTCGGTGACGAGGATCAGATCGTCGGCGTCTACGTCGGTACCAGCGGGGAATACCCTCCGCTCGGCGATCCGGAGTACGACGTCATCTTCCAGGCCGCCGAGGACAACGACTTACCGATGGTGTATCACGGAAACGGTGACGAATTCCTGTTCGATTTCCCCATGCACAACAAAGGGTTCAACAACTATTTCGAGGTCCAGACGTTGGGCCATCCTTGGCAACAGATGGCAACGATGTCCAGTCTGATCGGTGAAGGAGTGCCCGAGAAGTTCCCGGATCTGGACTTTATTTTCCTCGAGGCAGGTATCGGATGGGTGCCGTACATGATGCATAGAATGAATAAAATATACCACATGCGCCGAAGCGAAGTACCCCTGTTGGAGAAAAGCCCCGAAGAGTACATCCGAGACTCGTTCTACTTCGGTTCACAACCGCTCGGAGAACCGAATAACCCGGCTGACATGAAACGAATCGTCGAAACGATCGGCGCGGACAATCTCATGTTCGCAACCGATTATCCACACTGGGACTTCGATCACGTTGAAGAACTCGATAAGTATCTCCGCAATTACTTCACGGAAGATGAGCGGAAGAAAGTCCTCTACGAAACGCCCGTCAAAGCGTTCAACCTACCACTGTAACCATGGGAGAGCACGTTATCGCGACGCAAGACGAACTGTCAAACGGAGATCGAAAGCTCGTCGAAGTCGAAGGCCGTGAAATCGCGGTGTTCCACGTGAACGGTGAGTACCACGCGTACACCAACTGGTGTGCCCATCAGGCAGGGCCGGTCTGCGAAGGGAAACTCACGGGCACGTCTGACGCCGATTTCGATCGCGACTCGCTGACGGTCGAACTAGACTGGTGTAAAGAAGGAGAGGTATTGAACTGTCCGTGGCACGGCTGGGAGTACGATGTTACCGACGGAACGTGTCTTTCGAAAGAAAAGGTCCAACTTCCATCTCATTCGATCAAAGTCGAAAATGGAGAGGTAATACTCACTCTATGACCGCTGATTCGCATCGCCACTCACAGGCACACGCAATTGCAACCGACATCAGTAGCTTCGACGCTTGGATCGGAGGGGACTCATACCGAACTGACGAGGTCCTCGAGACGCGTGATCCGTTCGTCGACGAGCCGATCACGACGGTGGCGCGCTGTCGCGAGGATGACATTGACGCAGCTGTCGAAGCCGCCTGGGCGGGCTACGACAGCGTGTGGAGCGAAACGACACCAGCCGAGCGCTCTCAGACGTTGTTCGAGTGGATCGACGTTCTGCGCGAAAACGTAGAAGATCTAACCCTTCTGGAGTGCCTCGATACGGGGAAACCGAAGTCGGACGCCCGCGGTGAGGTCGAGGGAGCGATCGACACGCTGGAGTACTACGCCTCGCTCTGTCGGTCCCCGGCTCAGGACGGCCGGCAGATACCGGCCCGGAACGACCTGCACACGTACACCCAGTACGAGCCCTACGGCGTCGTCGGCCAGATCACACCATGGAACTTCCCGATTTGGTCGGCCGCCTGGAAGCTTGGACCTGCCCTCGCGGCGGGCAACGCCACCGTCCTCAAACCCTCCGCAGTCGCACCGCTGACGACGCTCCGTATTGCTGAACTCTCCGCTGAAATCCTGCCCGACGGCGTCCTCAACGTTACCCCTGGAAACGGTTCGGAGGCCGGTAGCGCGCTAACTGCCCACGAAAACGTTCGTAAGCTATCCTTTACGGGGAGCACGGCAGTCGGCAAGCACGTGATGGAGGCAGCTGCCAGCCACATCGCACCAATCACGCTCGAACTAGGCGGAAAGTCGCCGTTCATCGTCTTCCCCGACGCCGACCTCGAGAAAGTCGTCAACGCCGTCGCCGACGGCATTTATTACAGTACTGGCGAGATCTGTGACGCCTTCTCTCGGGCGATCGTCCACGAGGACGTTGCCGACGAGTTCGTCGACCGCTTTGTCGCAAAAGCGAACTCCTACACACTCGGTGACCCGCTTGACTCGGATACAACGATGGGACCGTTGACCACTCGAGAGCAGTACGAGACCGTCGAAGAATACGTCGAGATCGCGACCGCCGAGGGGGCGACGCTTGCTGTCGGTGGCGAAGCCCCCGATGATCCGACTCTCGCGGCTGGCTGGTACTACGAGCCAACGGTGTTTACTGACGTCGACAACGACATGCGGATCGCCCGCGAAGAGGTGTTCGGTCCCGTCCAGACGGTCCAGACCTTCGATACCTACGAGGAAGGGATCGCCATTGCTAATGACACCGATTACGGCCTAGCAGCAGGGATCGGCACCGAACGCACAGATCTCGCCCACAACGCCGCTTCCGACCTCGAGGCCGGTGTCATTTATGTCAACGAGTACGGGCCTATTCTTCCAGAAGGACCCTACACCGGCTTCAAAAACTCCGGAATCGGTAACGACCTCGGCGTCGAAGCCCTTGATCACTACCGGCAATCCAAAACTGTCTACGTCAATCTTGAAGAGCCATCCATTTGAGCTATGGGAATTAGCAGTCTAGTCCGTACCTCAGAGCGCGTATCCGATAGTTAGCACGCTCTCGGAGGGACCGACTGAATTTTCGATCGAAGCGTAATTCACAGTGGCTGAAACCGCAGTCACTGCTGATATGACTGCGGCGATCGAAGACTTCGGTCCCAGTCCACTCCCGGTAATCAAGGCGATCTGTGACGAACTCGGCGTGACCGATACGCTGAACGAGTTGTTATCATGAGACGAAACCCAGTGTGAGCTCTCGACGGGTCACCGCTTGCTGGCGTTGATAGTAAACGTCCTCACGGAAAGGCAGCCAATGTATCGGCTGCCCGGATTTTCGAGGGCACCGACGCCGAGAACCTGTTCGATCACGGCGTCGAGCCAACGAATATCGAAATTGAGAGAGAAGGTGCTCGGCTAAATCGACAGTCAGAAATCATCATCGACAGCCGCAGCCGCGGAATCCACAGTGGGCGTCAGGAAAGCGCTATTATAACGGCCGTGACGCCGTAGCTACAGACTCCGGAAAAGACAAAACGAGACGACCCATGCTAGTGTCGTGTTTCGCATTTTCCGGACGCTCACTGGCGTGTTTTCCGACGCGTATCCACTTCCAATAATAGCACTGACGAGGATCTCATGAAACGATACAGGAACACCGAGGAAGACGGCCGCCCGAGCGATAACGAACGATGGAACGAGGGCTGCAATCGACCGCTTTGGCCCTAACGAAGAGTAGTCCTGCGAGAGGGTTTTGATCATCCGCGGAGCACCGGTCCACGAACCGGCCAACAGCCCGATGCCGCCTAGCGTCAGTATGGCCACGAGCGGGATCGTCCACTGGTCCAATAGCGGGAGTAGCGGGCCCACAGCAAGACCCACTTGGGTCGCTCCAGCAGAAAACGCGACGAGACAAACCGAGAGCCAACAGGAACCGGCGCTCTGTGGTCACTGCCGCCGTTGAGTGCATCCATTTGAGGGCGACACCGTGACGCCTGCCTGTCCGTGCATAGATTGCCGCATCCAGAGAGCAATCGCGAGGGATTGACTCTCTCCCGGTGGTCCAAGGATAGTGAACTCCATGTGTTTGATGAAGGAGGGGAGCGTGAGCAGACGGCGATTGCGTCAGGGTGTTCGCCGTCCGCCTTCACGCGGCCGGTTATTCGCTTCGAGAAACACAAGTGACTCTTCGCTTACTCGGCGTTGAACGCTCTCATCAAGCCATCTGGCACTGGATACATCGGCTGGCTGACAGCGTGTCAGACCCGCCGGCGTCCACGAGTGCTTCGCTCTCGTGCGGCCACTTGGAGCGGTGCGCTCCAATGGTCGGCGAATCTTCGATTCGCCTCGACAGCGGAACGCGACGCGTTCTGCGGACGGCGACGCCGTCGTGGGGTCGCTATTGATGAGATATCTGTCAAGATTATCGGAGACTGGTCTTGGTCACATAATGCAATTCATCTCGACTCGCGGTTGATTCTTGATGTCGCAGCTGTGGACAACGAGGCACCGATCCAGCCGCTGCATTTGTGCACAAACTCACCGAGAAACACGATCTCTCCGAGGTTGCGTTTCATATCGGAGGCTACGGCTATTTAACTGCTCTCGCTCGGTTAGAATTAAGAAGTCGGCTCAACTACGTTGGGGGAAACCCGATTGAAAGGTGGCTTCACACCCTCAAAGTGCGTGTCGGCCGCTTCCCCAACTCGTGGGTGAGCAATTGAGCGAGCGTCCGCAAATATCTTGGATGGTACATACATTACTACAATATACAACGGACACACCAGTCACTCAACAAACAACCGTCAGCAAAGGTGTTACGATAGTGTCGTCGCGCTGGAAGCCAGTCAGATTGTACATATCAGGAAACACGACTATTAATTGGTTAAAATGATTGGCAGTACCCTATCAAACATGAACGACTGTGTGGAATCCGTCAGACTTTGGGAATTCTTTTATGCCAGGATAGTGGATTACTGGCCATGCGAATGATGGACACACCGATCAATGCGAGCGACTCTTCAGCTACCGAGACCGTATCCACGACTGTCGAATGGGAGGCTGGTTCTGAGAAGACTCCCGTGTATGCGGTTGTCTCCGCCGTTGCCGAGGCGGAAGGTGTCGACCGTATTGATCTGCCGCCGCTCTACAACGCGATCGATTCGGAGGCACTGAACGATCTGTTTACGTCTGATTCCGGTGCTGTTTCCAGCGTTGAGTTCCAGTACGCCGGATATTCTGTTGTTGTCCGCGGAGAGGGAACGGTCGAAGTCTCTTCGGCCAACGTTTAGTCAGCTTCCGCAGGGAGAGAGGAGTTCCTGAGCTTTGACTACCGCAGTGGGAACATTCTTACGGAAATAGAGGAGAAAGCCCCGCCCTAAAGGACGGGGGGGATATCAATTTCTAGCCATCTCGACGTCCACCAATCTGGAGACGAACGCAGCAATGAAAGCCGTTAGAACACCGCTGATCAACGCGTCAGCGATCCGGAGACGGATTCGATCAATAAGACCCAGTACCTGTCTATCGGTTGATCGAGAGTCTTAAAGCAACACGCCAGTTCGATTTTCTGTCTGAAATTTCCGTCAACCATCCTCACAACAACGATACCGTCATCTCACTGCAGGATCATCGAAATTGGCGCAGAGACGGAGCATCTTATCGAGAAGTTCGGGTGGCCGTGAGTATCGCACGGCTTCGCTACGGCGATCGAATTCGACAAGCCCGTTTTCCGCTAACTTCGGGAGATCGGAATGCACTAACGACGTTCGCACCTGGTCAATCTGGACGGACTCGGCAACTGGGTCCGCCCCCTGTTCCATCGCAGCAACGTGCTTTGTCAGTTCATCGAGATCGCTGACTTCGTTCTCCTGCAAGAAGTACAGGGTGTACCGGCGGCGCTGATTCAGCAACGCACGGAGCACACCTTCTAGCTTCCGTTGACCGTCGTCGCCGGTCTGAACGCCGCCATCACCGATGATCGTCTGACCGGTCTGGGTATCGGTAGCGTCGTCACCACGATTGAGTCGCTTGCCGCCGCGTTCCTTCTCCGACATGTAGATGGATACGCAGTACAGCGCGTTATACTTTGGTGGTAGTTAGCACTGGACAAGAGAAGATATTAGTGGACAGTGGCAGCGAATGTTCTCGTTTTCGAGACGGGAATAGAGTTAAAACGGACAGAGTTGAACTGCCACATAGAGGTAATCTGATAGATGGCCATGGTCGACGATCCACGTCCCCCGCTTCCCGACTGGGTGACGGACGCCTACACCGCGCTCGAGACCGATATCACGGAGAACGCGGCCGATAGCAGCCAAAGCGGGATGCCAGCGATCAGCCGCGGCCAGGCCGTCGACGTACTCTGTGCGGACGAAGACCTAGCGCTCGAACCCGACGATGCCGAATATGCGCTGACACGGCTCCTCAATCGCGGCTACTTCTACGCGGTGGACGACGAACTCCGGGTGACCATACCATCCGAAAAGTAGGCTCAACCGGTCAGACAATGCGGAACGACCGATTTCCGGAAGGTCTGAGCAACACACATGCCACGCTACTGATGGCTACCCCGATGGCGTGATGGGCTACCGGAACATGCTCCGCGCCTGCATCGGTTCCTCCTCCTGCTCTTGGACTTGCTGCAACTGCTGTGCGACCTGCTGTTTCTGCCGCTGGATCTCCTCCGCCTGCTCCTGTAACTCATCGATATCGAACTCGACTAGCGGTTCGAGCGCTGTCTCGATCACGGACCGTGCCGCAGCGGGATCCGGAAGCCGTGGATCCGCCTGGACAAGCAACAACACGGCCGGTACATCCGCCTGGTGGCACGCGTTCACAAGCGAACCTGTCATCCCGCCGACGGCCCCGGACTCCTTCATCAGATCAACGTCAGCCTCCTCGAGTTCCGTCTTCTGCTCTTCGGTGGTAGCAACGCCGATAACATCTCCCTGTTGCTCCTCTGACTGTGCCGGCGCACCAGCGAGGAAGATCGCCCGGTCGAAGTCCTCGACCGACTCTTCCAACACGCGCTGGCTTAGCGCTGTGAACGCCTCTTCCGGGATCGGCACATCGCTCTGCAGTTCGACTCGCTCGGTGAACTCCGCGACGCGGACTAGGATCTCGGCGTTCACGCCACTGGCGGTATCTGAAACCGGTACCAGCGACCTCCGAAACTTCGTCCTGTGCCTCGCTGGTCTCGAGGAGGACCTGATAGTGGCTGCTCCCTGTCCTAGGTTCACTACGTCGAATAGGAGAACTAACTGGGTACCGTCTAGTTAGACCAGTTTGAGAAGTGAGCAGCTCGTAGAGTTTGTTTGAGCCAATGCTCGCAGACCTGCTCAGCGAGAGCTACGCGGCGGAATGAATATGGGGAGCATGAGCGGACGGCGATTGCGTCAGGGCGTTCGCCGTCCGGCTCCACGCGACTGATTGTTCGCTTCGAGAGACAGAAGCGATTCGTAATTCACTCGGCGTTGAACGCTCTCATCAAGCGGTCTAGCACTGGGTACATCGGCTTGCTGACGGCGTGCCAGACCCACCGATGGCTTCGCTGTCGCAGGTCGCGATAGATGAACCCGCTGTCAAGATCAACGGCGACTAATCTTGGATGTGTGCTGCAATAGACCTCGACACGAAACTCGTCCTCGGCGTCTCACTCTTTGAACGACGTGACACTGATCCAGCTGCTGCATTTCTGTATGGACTCACCGGGAAACACGATCTCTCCGGGCTGAGTTTCTCGTTGACGGTGCTGGATATCTGACTGCCCTCCCTCGATTGGGATTGAGCGATCACCTCAACTCTGTCAATCGAAACCACATCGAGAAGTGGTTTCAGACCCTCAAAATGCGAGTTGAACCCTTCCATAACTCGTGGGTCAGTAGTCGAGCGAGCGCCAGAGAATGGCTTGAACAGTTTGTCCATTACTATAACACACAGCGATCACACCAGTCACTCAATAAGCAACCGCCAGCGGAGGTGCTAAACTAGACAGTGCCGTGATCCGGACGATACCGGATGTTAAGAACTCCACAAAACTCAAATCAATCCAGTCGCTACTCCGTTGAAGCGGTCAGTTTTTGCCATCGGCCAGCACGAAATCGTACTGCCTCACATTTCACGTGTAACGAAACAGCACCGTTCGCAGACACGGCATCCTGCAAGGGCTACAACTCGACACTAACTGTGATTGCACACAGTCTACTGATACACAACGAAGCCCTCTTCTAAGATCGCTGTTTGCATTTGGGACAACTAGATTCAACTACGTGAGTAGAATAGAGGAATTACGTGCATGGAGAGATCCGAGATTCAAGAGACGGCACCTGGGAAACGCATTTCCTACGGGAGAGAGTCGTACTACAGGCCAGATCCACTCCCACCCTCAGGTGACCTCGCGTTAGATTCGGACTTCTACGACCTGCTCGCCGACGCTACGTTTTGGCTCGGCAAACTCAGCGGTGTCAGTCTCGAACTCAATGTTCCGTCGGTCCTCTACACTTCGCTGCTACGGAAAGAAGCGATGGAATCGACCGAGATCGAGGGCGCTGATGTCGACTACAACGCGCTCTACAGCCTCGAAACCCGCAGTCTCGACGAAGGCGAGGACAGATATTCTATCGAACGGTCGAGTGAAGCAGATACGAAAGACACACAGGAAGTCCTCAACTACGAACAGGCCGTCGAAGACGGTATTGAGATGCTCGACAGTGGCGGAGAGATTTCCATTTCGCTCCTTCACGAACTCCACGAGACGCTACTCACGGACGTTCCGGACGACCGTGTCGATACTGATACGATCGGTGCCTACAAAGCGGTTCCAAACCACCTCGGAAATTTTCTACCACCAGTTCCGGGCGAAGTTGACGGGTTGATGGACGCTTTGTTGACATCCTCCCCGCCCTAAAGGGCGAGGATTCCCGACCGCCGTTGGGATATTACGGTTCGCGGTTCACGGCCTGTTCTCGTGGGGCGAAACGTCCTCCACTACGGTCGAACAGGTGAACCGTTGGCTGTGCCAACCAGCCGTTATCCCTATCGCCGCCATCCGTGGCGAGATTCGGGAGTACCTTTTGTCGAATGTTTTCAGCGCCATTCACGTCCGCGTTTGAAACCGTGTCACATTCCTCGCAGACATATAGTCCACGTTCCACGCGCTGATTGTCGTCTGTGTGACCGCACGACGAACACGACTTGGACGTATCGCGTTCCGACACCAACACCACGTCGATACCTTCGGATTCCGCCTTGTAGTCGAGAAGCGTCGTGAAACGGTCGAACGCCCACCCATGCAAATCCAAGTTACCGTGGTCGCCCCAATTCCGAGATTCGCCGTTCTCGTCATCTTCTCGGATGCCACTAAGGTCTCCAACGACAAGCGTCCCGACACCACGTTCGACACACTCCTCCACGATTGATTTCGAAAGGGCGTGCAAGAAGTGTGCTCGACGACCCGTTCGCTTCCGGTCGAGACGAGTTGCCTCTCGGGACGAGGAATCGTCGCACTTGGCTTTCTTCTTCGCAAAGTAGTATTCGTCCTCTTTGAGTGCTCCACCGGGGTACAACAGGGATTCACCGCCGAACGAGACGGCGGCGAAGTTGCAAATCCCGAGGTCAACACCAGCTACCTTGTCGCCCGGTGGGTCCGGGTCGATGGTAGTGCGACAGACGAATTGAAGTCGCCACTCGTCGCGTTTATAGACGGCGCGAACTTGTTGAATGTCCCACTCGGTCAGGTCAATATCGGGGCGAGTCTGGTACTCGCATAGGATGAAGTCCGAACGGTGTTCTTTGAGATTGCGACCTTTCGAGAGACGGATACGGGTAAACTGTGCGTCGTGCTTGAAACCAGCCGTTTTGAACGTCACGGTCGAACGTGGGTGGGAGTTTCCGTTTTTGCGGTAGCCGGGCGGTCGGGCACGCTCGTCGCCGTTCCGACGCTTACCGAACCAGCCGTTGAACGCTTCAGCGAGTTCTTCGAGAACGCGCTGACTGGATTGAGAATGTAAGTCCGTGTAGCGTTCGTGGCTTTTGAGTTCGGATTTGAGTTCCCCGTCATCGGGAATCTCGCCTGTTTCGTCCCACTGTTCTTGTGTGTAGTAGCGACCGACATTCCAGAGTTTTGAGGCGGCCCATCCGAGTTGGTCGAGGTCGTCACGAACCTGTCGCTGGTTCGTGATAGTGGCCTCGAATGTTCGGACAGTTCGGCTCATTTTTCTATCTTTATAACTGATTACGAAAGTTGGTATTTTAATAGTTCCGACCGACATAGAATATCCATCAATGCTACTGTTGGCAGTTTATGTCATCCAGTGTCAGCGCGTATCTCCGCCGTAAACGGCGAGGTTTTGCGCCTGTTTATCTCATAACATACTACCGACCGGCGGTACACTCGTAGACATCGCGCTCTTCCACTACCAGTTTAAAACGATCCACCCGTACGGTGACGGGAATGGGCGACTCGGCCGCCTTCTCATCACACTTCAACTGTACGATAGTGGTCTCCTCGAGCGTCCGAATCTCTATCTCAGCGAATACTTCAATCGGAACAAGGCCGCGTACGTCGACCGCATGGGCGCTGTCCGATCTCGCGGCGACTAGGAAGAATGGATCTCGTTTTTCGTGAAAGGAGTTGCCCAGCAAGCGGAAGGGTCTGTTACTCGAACGCTGGCACTAGACGAACTGCGTCGCAGCTACGAGGAAGAGTACGGGGCGTCCAGTACGCGAAGAATCGCTTAGCGTGCAGTCTCTTTGAACAGCCGTACGTAACGACCAAAACAGCCGCGGATAGGCTCAATATTGAGCGATCAACCGCGTACCGTGCGATCGACACCCTAGAAGACGAGGGTGTCCTCGAGGAAGTTACGGGCAAAGCGCGCAACAAGGAATACCGTGCGAAAGAGATCTTCGAGATACTCGAGCAGCCACCACAAACGTACTGAGACAGCATCCGATGATATCACCGTTGGTGCGGTTTGAAGTGCGTGACGTAGCGCTTCTCGATTACAGTTTACAGCGATGCAGTAACGCGTGTTCGGGCCACTCTTCTGGCGTCACAACCAGCTGCTCTTTGAGGAGTTTGACAAGTATGCCCCTGTATGATCGAATCGTATTCGACGACGTGTTGGATACCTCGGCGAGTTCCTGTTGTGCGACCGTCCAGCCGCGTTCCTGACGCGCTCTGTCCAGGCTGCAGCGAATCCGTACGGGGACGTTCAGTCGTACTCCCAACGTCTTCCACCATCGCCACGAACTCGAGTGCTCGGCGATGGGCTCTTCTGGACGTTTAGCTAAAACTGCCGCGTTCGAGTCCCCCACCGCCAGGTTAAGAAGGCACTCTCGAAAAAGAAATAAGAAGAATAGGTAGGTCAGCCAGAATAGCTCCAGGAGTGGCAATAGGAAGGGCATATAGAATAGGTACAATAGGTTCCTACTGAAGATAGTGATGTCAACAAGATAGTGTTACCCTACCGGCAAAACAAAGTGAAGGGAGAAAAGGGTGGACTAAGTTCGATAGATCGGAATCCGTCTATCGATCCTCGGTAAGCATTCCAACGATTCCGGCGGTATGGATCGCAGTGAGCCGCAGATCAGCCAGATTCGACGTACAGTACCACTCGAGTTGTGCGTTTCTCCGCTGGAATTTAACGTTTTCTCGGCACCGCTTCCAACGCGCTTGCCGAGCGATTAGTGCATACGTAGACAGAGTGAACTCGTTTCCCACCCTCACCCCATGTGCGATATGAATTAGCTGCGGTCAACCGGATGAGTAGCTGCGGTCGAACGGGTGAGACCCCGTGTGCGATATGAATTAGCTGTGGTTGTAGGTTAGCTGTGGGAGTAGGGATGAGACTCCGTGTGCGATATGAATTAGCTGCGGTCGAACGGGTGAGACCCCGTGTGCGATATGAATTCTGGAACTCGCTTAAGTGAGGCCCCGTGTGCGATATGAATCAGATTATCCATCATCGCTGGCTACTGGAAGAGAGCTGGGACCGCTGTGAGAATAGAAAGACCGCTGGTCAGCCGACAGCCGACAGCAGTCAGTTCCCTTCGAAGAAGTCGTTGATCTGCGCATTGACGACGGACTCGATCAGTTCCTCGTTGTTCTCGATCTCCTCGAGGCGAATATCCTCCTGCAGCGTTTCCGCGACCACCGACGGGTCGTCCACGAAGGTGTACTCCTTGTGGACGCCACTTCCGTAGCCGCGGCCGCGCTTCTCCGACGTGACGAAGTTGTACGTCTCTGCTTCGGTCATATACCGGAGATACGAGTCGCGTGATTTCTGGTCTGCATCCAGGAGCTCCGCGATATACTGATAGAGGCGGAACGCCACGGTGCTGGGGACAGCGTTGAGATTCCGGTTCGAATAGACCGGAACGATCGCCGTCGCATAGAGGGAGAGTTTCTTTTGGGTCGAAAGTCCCTGCATCTGCGTGAGCGTTCGATCGCGCTCGGCTTCCTTCTGTGCGTCGCGAACGTGCTCCTCGCGAACCGTCTCCTCGCCCTGCCGATCCGCCAGTTCGCCCGCTTTTCGGAAGAGATCGATCGCTTTCCGGGCGTCCCCGTGATCCTGGGCCGCAAACGCGGAGCTGAGCGGGATGATCCCGTCCTCGAGGACGTCGTCGCGATACGCGTCGCGGCGTCGGTCCAGGATCGCCTGCAGCTGGTTCGCGTCGTAGTCCGGAAAGACCACGTCCTGCGGATTGAACGAACTCTCCGCTCGGCCGTCGAGATTCTCCATGAATCGCGGATCGTTCGTCAGCGCGGCGACGGAGATATCGCCCTCGATTCGACCGAGTTGCGAGGCTCGAGAGAGTTGATAGAGGAGTTTCGAGTAGGCGGGTTCGTCGTTCGGATCCCGCTGTCGGCCGACGAGGAGATCGACCTCGTCGAGGATGATGATCACTGAATCGAAGTACTCGCTCAGCAGTTCGTAGAACCGACGGAGTTTCTGATCGGTGGAGATGCCGCTCTCGGGAATCTCGGCTGCGACGCCGGCTTCGGCCGCTGCGTTTTCGACGAGTCGGTAAACAGCACGGTCGTGGGATTTGATCGTCTGACAGTTGATCTGGACGACGCCGAACTGGATATCCTGGGCCGTCGCGAGATCGGAAACCTGTTCGCAGACGGCGTTGATGATCAGCGACTTTCCGGTTCCTGACGGACCGTAGAGAAGCATGTTCGGCGGGCGATTGCTCTGGAGGATCGGCCGGAGATACGTAATGATATCGTCCAGTTGTTGATCACGACCGACGATTCGATCCTCATCGATAACGGTGTCGGGATCGAGCAACGCCTTCTCTCGAAAGACGGAGTTTTGTACCCCCTCCTGAAGACGACCTTTGATAGACTGCGAGAGAGACTGTTGGTCGTTGCCATCAGCCATAGTATCGGAGTGACGCCCAGCCCATAAATAAATGTGGGATACCGTGTGCGATGTCAAATATAGAGGAATCCCGCGGTAAAGGGGTTCTCTCCGTGGAGAGTTAGATAGTATCGAGAACCGTGGGCGAAATCAAACCGGGGCTAAGTGTGGATCGAGACACCCCGTGTGCGAAATGAAATCGGTCGCAACTGATCGGACTGAATTCGAGAGTTGATCACACGGGGAGAACAACAGACGAGAGGGGAAAACACAGTTATGGGGAAGGGGAGTGAACCCCCTCCCCCCGTGTGCGAAATGAAATCGGCTTGAGGGTGGGGGGAGGGGGGATGGGGTGTCAGCGCTGGAAACGGCGGATATCCGGGAATACCAGGGTAAAAAGGACTCTACACCAGATATGAGAATATCTCTATATACTAGGGAAGATTTATTAGCATAGTCTAGAAACAGTAACCGCACTGCAACTAGGACTGGTTATTAATCACATACCATTAGTTAATAATACGTAAGGACATTAGTAGCTATTTCCCAGACGAGTTCTTAATCTAGAGAGTTCCCGCCAGTTTATAGCCGCTATGGACGTCACTCAGCCGCTCTTGCTGGTTTCACCTGTTCCAACTTCAACCGATGGCCTTCCCTCCTTCTCACCGATTTCATCTCGCACACGGGGTGGGGGTGTCTCCTTCATTACCCACCCTTCTCCAGCGACTCCTTCTCTCCGAGAGTTCCAGTTCGCTCGAGAGGATCGACTAGTTCGAAATGGCCCGTTCACGCACGAGCTCGAAAAACTCACCGTTGAAACGATACGGGAATGGGTCGTCGTCAATGTATGGTGAGTCCATGATATCCTTACCCAACCCTCTCTTTGCAATATTCGTTGCTCCGTTTGTATGACTCGAGACCGCCTGTTTTAGGGATCGTAGCTCTCGCTCTTCCCCCACAATTTGCAGTAAAACGACCGGTGCAGGTCTTTCAAGTCATAGCACCACTTTAATTCACGGAAGACGGGGTGATGATTTCTGAGAATAACCCTACTACGGACCAGCTCAAACGTAATCGGTATGTATTCTTATTTAGAGTTTTCTCGCTACGTGGTTCTCTCGTGCACTTTACTGGAAATTGTGGGGGGGAGGGCGTTCCACCATTTCCGTCCGTCTACCTCTCCGTCTTCTTCCGATTATCTTCCCTTCCGAGTTTACTGGTCACGAACATCTCCAATTTTCGGACGACGACGGCAGGCATCGGGGCTTGTAGACAGCTCGGCTGCGACCCAACCGATCGTTCGAGACCACCTTGTCGATGGTCTAATGAGTGTGTCAGACCAAACCACGGGAGGTAGCCTCGCGACCAAGCCTCGAGGCGGTTCATTACTGCCATCTTGAACGGACTCTTCCGACAATAGCTACCTCGACTACAATCGGCTCTGTTCCTATTTTACCTATTGTAGCTGTTGTAACTGCTGCAGATGTTTGGACTACTGTACCTGCCCAAGCTATTGTGCCTATTGCACTTACCTTATCTCCAGTAGGTAGAGTTAAGGTTCTGTAGTAGAATCTAACTTTCACCAGCTGAAATAGGACAATTCGGAACAATAGGTCCCTATTCAGATTCTCTCAGCGGGTGAACGTGACAATGAACGATACAACGTCCGAGCCACGCGCTGTAAGCGTGGTCATCCTAAAAGGCGGCGTCGGCAAATCAACGACCTCGATGAATCTCGCGCGCCAGCTCGCCGAGCGCGGACCGACCCTCTACGCTGACCTCGACCCGAACGGTCACGCGACGAACGGGCTCGGCTTCGAGGATGCATACCAGGGAGAGATCAATCTCGGGGACGTCATCCTCGAGGGGACGGCGACCCCCCACGACCTGATCCGACCGACCGACCACGGGTTCGATCTCCTCCCGTCGTCGGATACCCTCGAGGATGTCGAGAAAGACCTCGCGGGCGCGATGCAGGGATCGGCGCGGATCAAGTCGAAGATCGTCGATCCGCTGCTGGGCGACGAGTACGAGTACGTGGTCTTCGACTGCCCGGCGTATCCGGGGATGCTCAACAACAACGCCCTCGTCGCCACCGGGAACGTCGTGATCCCGATCGAACCGGGTTCGAGCGCGATCGGCGGCTACAAGCGAACGATGGAGCGGCTGATCGAGCCGGCTCGAGAGTATATCGACGTCGACGTCCTCGCCGTCGTCCCGAACAAGCTCTCCGATCGGATCGACCAACAGACCGAGGATCGGGAACTCATCGAGAACCTGAACACGGCGACCTACGAGGTCAATCCCGGACAGCCCCTCCAGGAGGCGGTACCGGAGTTCGCCCGGATCACGGCCGAGGAGTTCGATGCGATCGACGCCGGCGAGATGAGCGCGCCGAAGCCGGGCATCCGTCACCGGTCGGCGCTGTCGCGATCCTTACAGCACAATCAACCGCTCCAGGATTACGACCCGGAGAACGACCAGATTCCCTGCTACGAACAGCTCGCCGAAATCGTCGCCGCCGGAGGGATCGATCGATGAGCAATCCGTTCGACGATCTGAAAGAAACCGAGACGGAGTCGACCGAATCGGACGATCCGACGTCGTTTGAGGACGACCCGAAAACGACCGAAAACGGCCCTGAGACGTCCGATACTGAATCCACAAGCGACGACCAGTCGACGACCGATTCCGCGGATACGCCGACCGCTAACTCGGCGGAGACGCCCGACGAATCGTCGGCGGTAGCGACTCCCGACTCGAGTACGAGCGATGAGTCGGCCGCGGACTCGCCCGTTGACCGCAGCGAATCCGCAGACCCCGAGTCCGAATCGGAGACCGCCGATGCGGTCTCGCCCGCGGAGACGGGGCCGGCGTTCGAATACAGCGCGGTCAAACAGAAGCCGTTCTACGCTCGCACCGAGACGGTCGCCGCATTCGAGAACGCGATTCGGACGACGATCCTCCCGACGCTCGCCCAAGCGGAGGTGCTCGACGAGGAAACCCGCGAAATTCACGATGCGGTGCTCCGCCTGGCGAGCGAGCAGCCAGAGCGGGTCGCCGAACTCGTCCTCGAGGAGCGACGCCGGTCCGGCGAACAGTAGGATCGTTCGGTTACCCTCAGCTACTGACGGAGCTGGCGGTCTTTGCGGTTGTCGGCGGTCGATTCGAACGGCTCAGTCGAGATCGACGTACTGATTCTCCCAGTCTCGTCGCGCCTCGAGTTCTCGCGTGCCGCGTCGCGTGACCGAGTAGACGTTGGTCCGTCGGTCCTTGGTCCCCTTCTCGACCAGTCCCTTGTCGACGAGCGTATCCAGGTTCGGATAGAGACGGCCGTGGTGGATTTCCTTCTCGTAGTAGTTCTCGAGTTCCTCCTTGATAGCGAGTCCGTGCGGTTCCTCCTGACCGGCGATCACGTACAACAGGTCACGCTGGAATCCCGTGAGATCGTACATACTTCTCTAGTCTCGCCCCTGTTATATAAAATCCCATCTATGTTCTGTAACGGGTAATTCGAGGGCCTAGGTCCACGGTATCGTGTCTCTGAAGGAACCAGTACTACCTCAAAACAGCGTGATATCAGGGGCTTGCCGGGTTCCAGCGCCCGCCTATTGACTCTGAAATACCGTATTGCGCCCGATTGGGTGAAAACCGTTCCACCGCTGGGATCGAAACTGGATATTCGAAAACTCCTAGTATAAGGAGTAGTTCATACCCTACAATGGCCTACGAAAACTTGGATGAAGACTTAGTGAACGAACTATTGAACGATGGACGTGCAAGCCTTCGGAGCCTCGCCGAAGAGCTCGACGTCTCCGTCACGACCATCTCGAACCACCTCTCCGCCCTCGAGGACGAGGGGGTCATTCAGGGGTACACGCCCATCATCGACTACGACGCGCTCGGCTACGACGTCACCGCGGTCATGCAGCTCAAAGGCGAGGGGAACGCGCTACCGAAAATCACCGAGACGCTGAAGGACCACGATCAGATGATCTCGGTCTACGAGGTCACCGGTGACTACGACATCATCGCGATCGGCAAGTTCAAAGACACTGACGACATGAACGACCAGATCAAGCAACTGATCACCGATCCCGACATCAATCAGTCGAACACGAGTATCGTTCTCAATGCCGTCTCGGAGAACGAACAGTTCGAACTCGAGACCGACGACGAGTAACCGCAGTGTAGCGGCGTTGTATCGACTGCTGCCGAACGTCAACTTTTAACTGAGAACGAGACGAGTAGTGTCTTTCATATCGCTATCACGTACTTGTCGGAAAGCGAGAGTACAACGACGCCTTTCTTTTCGTGATGCCACTACTCATTATGTACTTTTGATTATTTCTTCTAATAACCTATTATCTTATATGTAGTGGTCTCTCCAGCATGAGAAATTGTATATGTACGGATATTTCTCGAACTAGTGACTTCATGGACGCCAAAAGGCGCTGTGCACAATCTATTTCGTCTTATTTGGCTAGGAATTCGACAGTTGGGTAATCATATGGCGCAATATCTCTTGAATCTGGTGATCGGAATGCGACCGCCGTGTTATTGGACTAAGAAGCGCTTTGACTCGGGTTCTGGGGGTGAGCAAATTTCGGGCTCTCGTATCTCTGTTTCGACTCGCTATATCTCATACTCTCTTGAGTACCAAATTTATTACTTACTGCTTATTCCGATATGACTGTGGAACGTTACATTTCGAGATCTGAAATCGGCGCAGTGCTCGTTCTCGAGCCACTCCCACTCGAGTCAACCGACCGACACCGATAAAAACAGAGTTCTCACCGAGATATCCCCAGTGCTACCGACCGAGTTGCTGATCCAACCAGTCGTAGGAACTCGAGCGGACTTCCGTGGAGAACTCGTGACCGCCGTCGAAAAACAGCGTCTCGAATCGCTCCAGGGCATCAGCATCGGCGTAGGCCTCGGAGACGACGTCGGCGAGGTCGCGGACCGATTCGGGCGGGAAGATGTGATCGTCGGTGCCGTGGGTAACCAGCAGTGAGCGCGGCGCGATGTCCGCTAAGACGTCTTTCATGTCACCAACCGTCAGGAGGTCGGGCACGTAGAGCGCGAAGTTGTGGGTGATTTGCTCGCGCTGGACGGCGGCGAGTTTGGCCACACCGCTCGAGACGACCGCGGCGTCGATGCGATCATCGAACCACGAGAGCCAGGCGGCTTCCTGACCGCCCAGCGAGTGGCCGATCACGCCCAACGCCTCGGAGGTGACCTGGTCGTGGGCCGTGAGGACGTCGAGCGTGGCGACGAGATCCGAGAGGTACTTCGTCTGGAGCGAAGAGCCGCGTAGCAGGCGATCCATCGCGACGAACTTCTCGTAGTCGGCACCCGTGGGCGCCGTCCCGGCCGCTCGTTCGCGCTCGGACGGCCGTCGGTCCTCGAAGGCGAGCAGGTCCGGACAGCAGACGACGTACCCGCGCCGGCAGAGTTCGGCGCCGTAGTGGTACGGCTCCGTCTCGCTCAGCCCGGCGGGATCCGATTTCCCGACGTCGAACTCGCCCGCGTGCGGGTGCACGGCGAGAATTCCGGGCCGCTGCCCGTCGATATCGTCGGGGACGAGTAGATACGCTCGACTCCGTTCGTCCGGTTCGACGGCGTACTCGAGGAGTCGGCGCTCGAAGCCGTCGGCGGTCATGACCGAGATGGTTTCGACGGCCGGATCGGGTCGGTCGGGGAACGAACCGAGGCAATCGAGGATCGCGTCTCGAGTGTCGTCTCTCTCAGGAGCGTCCATATCGGTTCGACGGACGGCGAGGTCATAATTCGGTCGGGTCGTGCGAGATCGCGGTTGGCGGCTACAACCGCGGACGGGCGTCCTCGACTGCCGCCGCCGGAATCATCGGTACGTAATCGCTCGACGGACCGCGTCCCGCCGCGCTCGGAGTCGTTCACACCGTTCCGTAACGGCCGCCAATACCGGAAAGTCGGCCTCGAGAGACTCGTAGAGGTAGAGCTGCAAGAACGGGTAACCGGTCTTCGACCGGGAGGCATCGTTCGAGTGAATCTCGTGCTGTCGGTCCCGATGTAGTTGCTCGTATCGGCTGAGACAACGCTGCAGTCGCCGTTCGTACTCGAAGAGTTCCGTGAGGGTGTACGTCGAGAGCGGCGAGTCGCTCTCCCGATCGACCGCGTCGGTCGAGTCGTCCTCCGTACCGGTCGAATCCTCCGCGACGGTTTCGTCGATCTCGCGAAGTCGATTCCGACTCCGTTCGAGCGCGTCGCGTTCGGCGTCGACCGCGTCAAGCAGCGATTCGCGGCGGGACGTGGCCAGTCGCGACTGCTGTATCACCGCCTGTTTGAGCGGTTGCGAGAACTGGTAGCCGTTCGCGACGGCCGACGCGACGTTTTCGGACAGTTCCAGCGTCATGTTCTCGTAGAGTTCCTCTCCGTACTCGCTCTCGTAGTGATCGACGTCCATGACGGTGGCCCGGTAGGCGTCTCGGACGTCGCTGACGTTGCTCCCGGTCGCAGTGGTGTTTCCGACGAGAACCGTGGAGACGCCGTCCCTGCTATCGGTCTGTACGGTGATCGATTTCACCGTCGACGCGAACCGGTCGAACGCCTCGCACTCCCGTTGCAGTTGCTCGCGTTCCCGCTCGACGGCCCTGGTCGCCGCGGGAAAATAGCCGCCGATCGCAAGCGAACTGGCAACTAGCGCCGTTCCGTGACCGCCTCCGGTCGGTCGCCCGAAAGCCGGCCCGCTGCTCGTCACTACGAGAACCGCCACTGCGAGAACCCCGAGCGCGACGACGCCTCGAATAGTTTGCTCGACGGTCCGCATACGATCGACTCTTCCTGGTCTGAATACTCCCGTCATCGTTCGTCACGTACCCATTCTTTGGTGTTAGTTATCACACTTTCTATCGAATATTTGACTATACTACTCGAACGACGGTCCGGTCAATTACTCTCGAGTTCGACCGATGCGAAATCAACACGCTCGTTCAACTCGTCGCGGAGATACCGGAGTCATCAGTCGCCGACGGTTCCGGTTCGACGATCCGAACGCGTTTGATGCGCGTCGTATCGACGGTTTCGACCGTGAGATCGACACCGTCGTACGTGAACGTCTCGCCGGGTTCGACCAGTCGGCCGGCGAGATTGAAGACGAAGCCGGCGATCGTCTCGAACTCCTCGCCCTCCGGCAGGTCGATCTCGAGGGCGTCGTTGACGTCCTCGATGTTGACCTCGCCGTTGACGCGAACGGTTCGGTCGTCGACGACCTCGATTGGTTCGTCCTCCTGCGTCTCCAGGATCTCGCCGACGATCGCCTCGACGATGTCCTCGGTCGTGACGATCCCTTCCGTCGTTCCGAACTCGTCGATGACGACGACCTGCTCGACGCGCTGCTGGCGCATCTCGCGGAACAGTTCGTCGACCTGCTTGCTCTCCGGTACGTGCAGCGTCTCCTCGAGGTACAGTTCGAGGGTTTCGTCTTCGGTCTCGCCGTACTGACGGTCGCGGACGAGGTCGCCGAGTTCGACGACGCCGACGACGGTGTCGAGGTCGCCGTCGTAGACCGGCAGGCGGGTGTGGCCGCTCTCGACGCATTTCGCGACGGCCTCGTCGACGCTGGCCTCTCGAGCGACCGCGGTGACGTCGAGTCGCGGCGTCATCACCTCTTTGGCGATGGTGTCGGTGAACCGGAACACGCGCTGGAGCATCTCGCGCTCGTCGGTCTCGATGATCCCCTCGCTCTCGCCGGTCCGGATCAGGTTCCGGAGTTCCTCGCGGGTCACGTACGACTCTTCGACGGCCGTACCGCCGCCGGTCAGCCGATTGATTACGCGGGTCAGCCAGTCGAACGTGATCACGAGCGGAAACAGCGCGTACTCCGAGATTTTGAGGGGACGAGCGACCGACAGCGCCCACGATTCGGTGTTCTCGATGGCGTAGGACTTGGGAGCACTCTCGCCGAACAGCAGGACGACGGCCGTCACGCCGAACGTCGCCGCCAGCACCGCTCGGCCCTGGCTCATGTACATCGCGAACAGTCCGGTCGCGATCGACGACATCGCGATGTTGACGAGGTTGTTCCCGACGAGGATCGTCACCAGCAGCCGATGGGGATCGTCCTTGAGCGCCTGGACGGTCTCGGCGCCGGGAGTGCCGTCCTCGACGAGCGCCTCGATGCGGTGCTGGGCCAGCGAGAACATCGCGATCTCCGCCGAGGAGAAGAACCCTGACAGGACCAGCAACACCAGCAGCGCCGCGACGCCGGCGGGAGCCACGAGATCCGATGGGAGCAGGCCGCCGGCGACTGCGCCGACGAGCATCGCCTCGAGTCCCGTCACGACGCGTCACCACCGGGAGCGGGGGTTGGCGGCTGCCGGGAACCGCCGCGATCGGCTCTCGGGACGACGTACTCGCGGTCGCCTGCGGCGCTGCGTTCGGGTGGACGCCGGTGCATGGACACTGGTGAATGTTTGGGACTGGAGACTGGTAGTAGTTGGGACATTTCGGCTCACTCACTCGCCGGCGTGTGCGACTCGTTCCACGGGAACGCGTAGCTCGGATCGTTCGCGAACCGATCGAGGTCCGCCGACAGCGACAGTCGCGAGCCGCTCGGGAGCGACACTCGGATCGCGTTCGACTCGGGTTGCCCGCGCTCGCCGTCGTACTCTACGGCCGTGAACTCGTGTTCGCCGTAGGCGCCGGCCTGCACGACGACCTTGCGGTCCGCGCCGCCGCCGTTGACCAGCGTGAGGTCGACGCCCTCGCTCGAGACGTCTTCGACCAGCGCCGAGACGCCCGGCGGGAGCCCCGGGCGCTCGTGCTCGGGGTCGAAGTGGCGGACCTGCGCCATCACGAGCCCGCCGTAGTAGACGGGCTGGGGCGCCCCCATCGTGAGCTGGAGGAGTCCGCGGTGGAAGACCGGGTTCCGGTCTCGGAGGTAGTCCTCGTCTAAGTCCTCGCTCTCGGGGACGCCGCCCTCCTCGCGCATGAGCGTGAGGTGGTCACGCACGTGGGCGTGATTGGCCTCCATGATCCGCTCGGGATAGGCGGGGAAGTCGCCGTCGAGGTACGACAGCCAGGCGTACTCCTCGCCGGCGCCGTGTTTGTTCGACGCCCGGAAGTCGACCTGTTTCCAGTCCCGGCTGCCCCAGTCGCGCAGTCGATCGACGCGCTCGCGATCCTCCTCGGCGAGGGACATATACCAGAGGTGGAAGACGTAGGGGTCGTCCCGGTGGGGCTTGAACTCGTACCAGCCGTCGCGCCAGAGCACCTCGCCGTCGTTCTCCGTGAGCACGCCCGAGGCATTGTAGTGGTAGTCGCCCGGATCACCGTACTTGTGTGGGACGTACAGCGTGTCGTGGATCGGGTCCTCGCTCACTTCGATCCCGTTCTCGATGAGGACGTCGAGTTGCGAGCGCGGGAACTCGAGGTACTCCCGATCGCCCTCGAGCAGAACGGCGTTCTCCGCTGCGACCGTCGGCCCGATGCCGACGTAGTGCCAGCCGCCCCACGACCAGCCGTAGAAGCCGCCGTACCACTTCCCGTTGGTGTACTCCCCGATCTCGCCCGAGAGTCCGACGTTGTCTGGGATGATCCCGCCGTTTTCGGCGGTGCGCTCGCGCCACGCTTGAAGGTAGTCCGTCACCCACTCCCGGTACCGGTCGTCGCCGGTGTGGAGGTAGGCGTTGGTCATCAGGCTCGTGATCCCGAGATTGAGCGGGATGTCGCCTCGAGAACAGCGTTCGCCGTAGATCTCGTAGAGTCGGTCCTCGTTGTCCGGATCGAGCAGCTCGGCCGCTTCGTCGAACTCCGTGTCCCGCCACGGGAGTCCGTGGGTCGCCCAGCGGTAGTCGGAGCCGTAGCCGCCGAATGTCGACTGGTCCCCGAACGCCGACAGATCGCTGTACTCGGGCCCCATGCTCCCGTTCTGGGGTGCGCGAACGAGGCGCTTCTCGCCGTCGTAGTTGTTCACGTCCGCGTCGTCGAAGTAGAGGCCCGCAAACCGCTCGGCCCGGTCGACGACGGTCTCGTCGTCCGGCGCCGCCAGCCCCATGTTGTAGGTGAAGAGATTGCCCTCGCCTAGGTGGAACCAGTCGCGACACTGCTCGAACTCGTCGACGACCATCGGGTGGCCGAACGGCGTCTCGGTCTCGCTGCCCCGTTTCAGCGCGCCTTCGTAGGCCTCCTGCGAGCGCTCGAGGAAGCGCTCGTCGCCGCCCATCGCGTACACCAGCGGCCAGTTGTAAAAGCCCTCGATCACGTCGTCGAAGCCATCGACGCCGACGTGGTCGTCGGGCGGCCAGTAGGGCTCGCCGTTCTCGGCGAGGTACTCGTCGACGAACCCGTCGACGGCGTCGGCCATCGTCTCGAACAGGTCGCGCTGTAACGTGGCCCATTCCGGCGGTCGTCTGAAGGTGTCGCTCGCCCGAATCTCGTACATACTCGGTGGAGTGTCTCTCGGACGGATTAATATTTGGGTGTCGGTGGCGCCCACCGGCGCCGGCTACGCCTCGAGGTTCCCCTTCGAGTCCAGAATCTCGGTGAAGAGGTCGACGAACAGCGACGTCCGCTTCGGATAGCCGTCGTCGGTCGTCTCCTCGAGCGGCGCGTTCTCGAGGTTCGTCACCAGATCCGGGGTGTGGGGAAGTCTCCCGACGACCTCGCGGACCTCGAACGTGATCGCGTTGTCGTCGTCCGTATCGAGCCACGCGGCCGCGCTCTGTTCGTCGGTGTACTCGATGGTGTACGTCTCCCCGCCGGCCAACTCGACGATGTGGTCCATGGAGCCGATCTCGAGGCTGTGGTCGTCGCGCTCCAGGTAGAGCGTCCCGTCGGCGATCCGTGGTTCGTATCGGGGCTGATCCGTCATTGTGTGGTAACTGAAGTCATAGGTCACGGAGGGATAAATGATGTGTTCTTTTCCGGTTCCCGTCTCGGCCAGCGCTACCCACAACCCCGAATCATCGAAAAAAGACCGATCGTCCGCGGGCGAGTCGTTCGCCCGCGGATGGGTCGCTCGGTCCGCTCCCGACTCCAGTCGTGTCTCGACTTTTCGTCCGTGTAAGTGGGAACCGACTATTCGACGCTGCGAGCTTTCGCGCGAAGCCAGGCGTGCGTTCCGTTCTGGGGGACGTCCAGCCGCCGCCGGTTGACCTCGAGGTCGGGGTAACCGCCGACCTCTTCCTGGCTGTCGATGTACGTGCCGTCACCGGTACGGAGCTGCTCGAGGACGCGCTCGTCGTGAGCGGTTCGGTCGGCCGGCCGCGCGCCGACGTTCTCGAGGTTGTGTTCGACGACGTCCTCCGAGTCGAAGACCTCGAGGTCCTCGGGCCAGAGCGGCCGCGAGTCGAGTCGCGTGATTCCGTCGCCGACCATCGGATTGTCGCCGCCCTCGAGGACGTTGTCGGCGACGTACGCGTCGCCGTCGCCGAAGACGTTGGGCTGGTCGCTGACCGGTCGCCGGAAGACGTTGCCTTCGATGCTCGCCTCCGTGTCGGGATCCATCCAGGCCCCGTCCCTGTAGTGATACATAACGTTGTTCGAAACGACGGTTCTGGTCCCCTCCTTGAGGCGCGGGTTCCGATCGTAGTTGTGCGCCCAGACGTTGCCCGCGAGCGCGACGTTTTCCGCGTTGTTACCGATCAGCGAACCGTAGCCGTGATCGCCCTTGTGATGGGTCGCGTCCTGCAGCGGCTCGGCGATCAGGCAGTTCGAGACCGTCGTGTTTTCGGTGTCGTAGCCGACCGAGAGGTTCTCGTCGACCCCCCACGTCGCCGTGCAGTGGTCGATGACGTTGTTCTCGGTCCCGTCTCCCGTTCTGATCCCGTCGGGTTCCCAGTCGCTCTCCTCGGTCAGGTTGGCGTCGCCGGGCCGGACCCGCAGGTGCTGGACGACGCAATCGTCCGCGTCGATCCAGAGATCGCCGCGCGTGAGCGTGATCCCCGGCGACGGGGCCGTCTGTCCCGCGAGGTAGAGTTCATCGTTGACCACCGTCAGGCGCTGCTCCTCGAGATCGATCACACCGCTGGTCTCGAAGACGACCAGACGCGGCCCGTCGACCCCGACCGCGGCCGACAGCTGGCGTCGCGTCGGCTCGGTGATCTTGATGACGGGCGTGTCGTCGTCCAGCCACGGCGCCGGATCCGCGAACCCGTCGGCGAGGTCGACGTATGATGCGCTTCGTGGCCCGTTTCGAACCGTCCGGCCGTTCGACCGACCGGGCGTCCCGACCGTTCTGGTCGACCCGGTCGCCCAATCCCCGTCGCTCGTCTCGATGACCGCGCGGTACTCGTAGTACCGCCTGCTCGTGAGGCCGTCGAGGCGGACGCCGAACGCCCCCGTCTCCTCGAGCGTTCCCGCGGCGGTCGTCGCCCAGGACTCGGTCGGAACCTCCCGATACTCGACGTAGCAGTCGGCCGACTCGGCGCCGCCCAGATCGGTCAGTTCGCCGCGTACCGTCGCCCCCGTGGCCGTCACGTCGGTCGCATCGCCGGTCGAGACGAACGGGACGCCCTCTTCAACGTCGACGCTTCCGGCGACGTCGACGTCGCCGATATCGCGGTTGGCGGTCGGTTCGAGTCCCGTCAGATCGCGTAGTTCGGCCGTACAGAGCGTGCCGACGTTGTGGCTCGTCACGGGGAGGCCGACGTACGCGTCGTCGCTCAATTCGACGTGTTCCGCGTCGATATCGGCGATCAGCGTCCAGCTCTCCCCGTCATTCGAGCCGTACGCCTCGAAGACGTCGCCGCTCCGCTTCAGGCGCAGCCACTCGGCCTCGAGGCTCCCACCGTCGACTTCGCTCTCGTCTTCGCCGCCCGACGTCGTGCTGACCGTATCGACGCCGGCTTCCGGCCGCCACTGGAGCGACGCCTCGCCGCTGGGCGTCCGCCGGAGCATCACGTTCTTCACCGTGGGATCCAGTGACTCCCGGATCATGATGCCGGTCTTCGCGTTGGGGTCAGTGTTCTCGAGCGCGGTGTTTCGCACTTGTACGTCGAAGTCTCCGCTGACGTTGTCGTAGTAGTAGTGGAACGCGTCCGCCGTACTCCAGATGTCCGCACCACCGCCGCGAATCGTGATGATGGTCGCCGCCGCGGCCGTGCCACTGGTAACCGCTGCTGCCGTCAGTCCGAGGCTCCCCGCACCGATCGCTCGCAGGAAGGATCGTCGTTTGTGTGCCATGGTATTACACCACCACCCCCGACAATACCGTCAGTGATATATCTTTTTTCGCAGAAGGTACATTTTTCCGAACGTACAGGTAATCGTTACCGCCTCTGACGGATGAGTTATTCCGCGTGACAAATCCGTCCTCGCTCACTGCGTGTTCGAAAGCGACGGTTCGTCGCGCGAACGCGACGAAACGCGAGTCTCCCGCCCCCGTCGGTCCTACGAGAACTTGGTATTGAGTTCGATGACGTTCGCCGCCCGCTGGACGCTCTCGGCGAGTTCGCCGTGGAGGTAGTCGTCCGTGAACCGACTGGCCGGTCCGGTGACGCTGACGGCGCCGACGACCGACGTCCCGTTCCGAATGGGCGCGGCGACACACCGGAGTCCCTCGATGTTCTCCTCGTCGTCGATCGCGTACCCCCGTTTCGCGGTCGCCTCGAGTTCCTCGTAGAGGCCGGCCCGATCCGTGATCGTTTTCGGCCCTCTCCGTTCGAACGCCGCCTCGCTGACGAGTTCCTCCTGTCTGTCGGAGGGGAGAAACGCGAGGATGGCCTTGCCGAGCGAGGTCGAGTACATCGGCTGTTTCCCGCCGGCGCGCGAGGCCGTCTCGACGGCCTGATTCCCCATCGCCTTGTAGAGATACGACACGTGCCCGTGTTCTTCGATCCCGAACTGCGCGATCTCTCCCGTTTCGTTCGCCAGTTCGTCGACCGCGTCGACGATCACGTCGTAGTTGGCGACCTGAGTGCGGACGTCGTTTGCCATGTCCAGCACCTGGAGACTCAGCCGGTAGCCGTCGTCCTCGCGGACGATGATCTCCTCGCTCTCGAGGGTCTGGAGGTGGCTGTGGATCGTGCTCTTCGAGTGGCCGAGTTCGTCGGCGAGTTCGGTCACGCTGGGCCGGTCGTTCTTCCGGACGGCATCGAGAACGGTAAAGGCGATTTCGACTGATTGGATCCGGCGTCCGGTGCGTTCGTTGGGGGCGTTTGCCATACCGAGACATAGCGGGTTTCTCCCACATAAGTTTGTTCCCCTCTGGGGAACTGTTTCCCGTTGAATCTACTGACAATCGCGTGAGGAAAACCGTTCGTCCGCCACCGTCGGTCGCCGGCATACCGAGTGTCGTGTGGCCGTGTCACTCACTATCAGTCGGTGTTCGACCGCCGATCTCGGTCGAGTGCTCGTTCGGACGGTGTCACTACTCGCGACGAACTCTCGATCAGCATTTCCCACACGCGAACACTCCTAACAGTCCGAATACGGCCTCACATCGGCCTATAATCTCGGTATAGAAATCCCGACGTCACGACACTCGATCGCGACTGCCTTCGGTTTACATACGTATGGATGTCAGAAGAGGTGCCCCTGGTATTACACAGGTACTTTTGTAAAGTTCGGCGAGGGGGAACCAGTGACCGGTCAAATGCAGGTTGACGGCGGTTGTGTCGGTCAGCGTAATCACTGAACGGATCTTTCGAACGCGTTCGCGAGGCTGACTCGAGCGCGCTCGCCGTGCAGCGTCGCGGCTGCAGTCACGCGGCTATCGGTCGGTCTCGGATCGCGGAACGCTGGTGTGTGGCGCCAGAAAGCGAAAATGACGGCTCGTCGGTTTTCGTTCGGTATCTCGAGTCCACTGACCGCGAGAACGAAACGGCCGACCCCTGCGGCATCAGAGAGGACTCGCGGCGGGATCCTCGACGGCCCGTGCCCACTGTGCAAGCCACTCGCCGACTCCCTCGTCGGGAACGTCGAGCGCGTGCGTCGTCTCCTCGAGGTCGGGGTAGCCGCCGACGTCTTCTTGACTGTCGATGATGGCGCCCATGCCCTCGCGGACGTGCTCGAGGATCCGTTCGTCGTGTGCGGTGCGATCGGCGGGGCGGGCGCCGACGCCCGAAAGCACGGTGTCGTAGGCCTGCCCTCCGCGGACCGTTTTCAGGTCGTCGGGCCAGAGGGGGCGCTGGGAGGCCATCGTGATGCCGCCCTCATTTCCGGTCACGGGCATCGACGACGGATCGGTCTCGTTGTACGCGATGTAGGCGGTTATCGGCCCCTTCGCGTCGGTGTAGGTCGTCCCGACGACGGCGTCGTCCGTCGGCGTCCGCGGCCCCGCGCGGTAGTAGTTGCCGACGATGCTCGCGGTCGTCTCGTCGTCGACGCCGCCGCCGAGGTTGAGCGCCCGCTCGAAGTTGTACCCCACGTTGTTCGCGACGACCGAACTCGTGCCGCCCTTGAGCCGGGGGTGGCGAGCGACCGTGTTTGCCCAGAGGTTCCCCGCGATGGTCACCCGCTTGCTGCGATCCATCACCAGCGTCCCGTAGGAGTGGGCGCCCTTCGGGTGGATCGAGTCGTTCAGACACTCCGCGATGAGGTTGTTGCTGAACGTGATGTCCGGCTTCTCGCGGCCGCTGTTGGTCGAGACGCTCTCGTCGGTTCCCCAACTGGCCGAGCAGTGGTCGAAGATGACGTTCGAGCCGCCAGCGTTGCTTAGGCAGTCGATCTCCGAGGGGATCTCGTCGCCGGGGCGAACGCGGATGTGCTGGAGGAGTACGTTATCGGCGTCGACGCGAATTCCGCCTCTGATGATCGTGATACCCGGCGACGGGGCGGTTTGCCCCGCGACGTAGAGCCCGGGCCGATCGACCTCGATAGACGCCCCCTCGAGGTCGACGACGCCGCCGACCTCGAAGACGACGATCCGGGGGCCCCGCCGGTCGATCGCCTCTCGGAGCGATCCCTCGCCGGACCCCTCGAGGCTCGTCACCGTGTACACCTCGGGCTCGGTTTCGGAGAGCCACGAGGCGTCGGCGAACCCGTCGGTCGCACCGACGTGGGAGCTCGCCGACTCGCCGAGGAAACTCGCGTCGAACCCTGCCGAATCCTCGGTAGACGACTCGTCCGTCCCGTTTTCGTCTCCGTTCTCTCCCGCCGGCGTCTCCCCGCTATCGTCCGACTCGCTGCCGGTACAGCCGGCCAGCGTTCCGGTGAGACCGACCCCGGAGAGGGTCAGGAGCGTCCGGCGAGAGCATCGACGTCGATCAGTCGGTTGCGATCGGCTACCGCTCGCTCGATCCATGTCACCGCCGATGAACTACCCGTTCTTAAATCTTAGTGAGACGATACCGCACTGCACTGTTCGATTCCGATCGAACCTGCTAGAATACTAACCGAGTACACAAGTGACGGCCGCTGGTCTGGACCACTACGATGGGTTCGACACTGGCCGACGAGTTCCTTGAGACCGTTCGCCGTCACGCCGATGCGGCGCTGACGGCCGGACGCGACCGGTACGGCGAGCGGGAGACGCCGCTGCTTGCCGACGCGATCGATCCCGGCGCCGAGGCGGCGGTCGCCTACGACGCCCGCGACGTCGCTGCTGATCGGCGCCTTTCGAACGTGGCGACCCAACAGGAGTTCCTCCGGACTCTCGTCGCCCTCAGCCGGATCGACGGCGACGAGCGCTACCGGGACGCGGCCGTCGAAATCGTCGACTGGTTCCTCGAGCACCTCACGGACGCGCGGGGCCTCCCCTACTGGGGCGGCCACGTGGCCTACGACCTCGAGGCGGACGCGCTGGCGACGAATAAGGACGGGCCGCACGAACTGAAGTTCGAGTATCCCTTCTACGATCTGTTCTGGGAGGTCGATCCGGACGCGACGCGACGCTTCGTCGAGGCGTTCTGGGACGCCCACGTCTACGACTGGTCGATCCTCGATTTCAATCGGCACGGCGACCTCAACGAGTGGTGCAACGACGAGTACGACTACGCCGACGGGGAGACGAGCGACGTCCTATCGACGGCCGACGGAGCAATTGATGACCCGTGGGACCGCGCGTACGAGGGCGGCGACGTCTTCTTCTGGGGTGACGGGCTGACCTTCGTCAACACCGGGAGCGACCTCTACTACGCCGCGGGTCGGTTGGCCGAACTCGACGGCGACGCCGGCGATGACACCGACCGCAGTGGCGGCGGTGGCGACGGTGACGGTACCGCCGACGGTCCGCTGCGCTGGGCGCGGCGCCTGGCCCGTCGGTACGTCGAAACGCGCCAGGAGACGGGCATCAGCGGCTACCAGTTCAGCCAACATCCCAGCTACTGCAACGGGCCGGAGATCCGGGGCGACCGGGCCCAGTACCAGTTCGCGCCGTACATCCACGGCGACCACCGCGTCTATGAGGGAACGCTGTTCCGCCCGCGCCCGATCGTCCAGCGCCGCCAACTCGAGCTCGGCGAGCGCCTCGGCGACCGCGGCCGGGAATTCACGCGGTGGGCCGTCGCGGAACTCCGCGCGTGGCGCGAGGCGGCCTACCGTCCGGAGCGAAACGAGTTCGAGCCGATGCTGACCGACGGACACAGTTTGGAGGGGTTCGTCGTCCGCCGCGAGGGCTATTTCGGGCCCAAGGGGCGCGTTATCGGCCCCATCGAGGCCGACGCGGACTTCCTCTGGGCGTACGCGACGGCCGCTCGGACGACGGGCGACGAGACCTGTTGGCTGACGGTCCGCGACATCGCGCGCGGACTGGGTCTGGGCGATATCGGCGCGCTCGACGAGACGGGCGGGAGCGCGGACGCGGCGAATGACGGCGTCGCCCTCGAGATCGGTCCCGACCTCGAGACCGATCCCGACTGCGACGATTTCCGGGCGGTGTACGCGCTGCTGGAACTTCACCGGGCGACGGGACGCGACGCTTACCGCGACGCTGCGGCACGCGTCGGCGAGCGCGTCCTCGAGGCGCGCACGAACGACGACGGGCTGTTTGTCGACGGCGAGGACCGGATCGTCCTCGAGGATCCGGTCCCGCTGGCGCTGTTGCACCTGGCGGCGGCGCTGCGCGGCGATGATCGCGGGAAGCTTCCGACGCCGGTCGGCGATCGACGATCGCCAGAGGGTGGCGTGTAGAGCTGGGCCGGGGACGACCGATGGTCCGAGAGCCGGCAGAATCGTCACCGAATGCCAACCCTTTTGCCGCGTACCGTCCGTGCGAGAGACGTATGCATCAACTCGGTAGTCGTTCGATCGAGGAGATCCCTCGCGTGAAGATCGGATACGTCGGGGGCGGCAGCCAGGGGTGGGCCCACACCCTCATCAACGATCTCGCGCAGTGTGGCGACATCGCCGGATCGGTGGCGCTGTACGACGTCGACCACGAGGCCGCGACGAAGAACGCCGAACTTGGCAATCGGATCGTCGAGCGCGAGGACGCCGACGGCGACTGGACGTTCGAGGCCTACCGCGAGATGGACGACGCGCTCGCGGACGCCGACTTCGTCGTCTGCTCGATCCAGGACCCGCCCGCGGAGACGTTCGTCCACGACATCGACGTTCCCAAACAGTACGGCATCCACCAGCCGGTCGCCGACACCGTCGGTCCCGGCGGGGTCCTCCGCTCGATGCGGGCGATCCCGCAGTACCGCGAGATCGCGGCGACGGTTCGCGAACAGTGTCCCGATGCGTGGGTAATCAACTACACCAACCCGATGACCGTCTGCACTCGGACGCTCTACGAGGAGTACCCCGACATCAACGCGATCGGGCTCTGCCACGAGGTGTTCAAGTTCCAGGAGCAGTTCGCCGACATCGCCGAGCGGTACGTCGACGACGCCGAGGACGTCGCCCGCGAGGAGATCCACGTCACCGTCAAGGGGATCAACCACTTCACGTGGATCGACGAGGCCCGATGGCGCGATACCGACCTGTTCGGCTACCTCGAGGCCGAACTCGAGGAGCGGAAACCGCTGAAGGACTTCGATCCGGGTTCGATGGCCGACGCGTCCTACTGGGTCAACAACTACAACGTCGCCTTCGACCTCTACGACCGGTTCGGCCTGCTCGGCGCGGCCGGCGACCGCCACCTCGTCGAGTTCGTCCCGTGGTACCTCCAGCTCGACGACCCCGAGGACCTCCATCGATGGGGGATCCGGTTCACCCCGAGTTCGGCTCGCCTCCCCGACGACGACGGGCCGACGCAGACCGAGCGGTACCTCTCTGGCGACGAGGAGTTCGAGTTCTACGACTCCGGCGAGGAGGCCGTCGACATCTTCCGGGCCCTGCTGGGACTCGAGCCCGTCGAGACCCACCTGAACTACCCCAACGAGGGGCAGGTCGCGGGGCTGCCCGAGGGCGCCGTCGTCGAGACGAACGCGTTGCTCACCGGCGACGACGTCTCGCCGCTGGCCGCCGGCTCGTTCCCTCGCGAAATCCGATCAATGGTGATGACCCACGTGAACAACCAGGAGACGCTCGTCGAGGCCGGGTTCGAGGGCGACCTCGATCGGGCGTTCCGGGCGTTCCTCAACGATCCGCTCGTCTCGATCGAACGCGACGCCGCCGCGGACCTTTTCGTCGAACTCGTCGACCGCGAACGCGACTACCTCGAGGTGTGGGACCTCGAGGACGCCGACGTCCTCGCGGCGTCGCGCTGAGCGTCGAAACGGCTGTTTGCGACGTCGTCTCGAATCGATGATTCCGACGATAGCGGCGGACTATGAGGCCTCTACCCCTATATTCTCTCTATATACTAGGAAAACAACCATGATAAATTATAAATAGGGATGGTTGTGTGTTACATGACGAACCGTATCACACGGGGAGACATGACACAATCACAAAAGAAGCACCGAGTGCTGCTGTTCGCCGCGATGATGGTGGTATCGATCTTCGCCACACCGGCGATCGCCGCGGGCACAGCCTCGCCGACGAGTACAGTCGAGACGAACGAGCAGACAGCCGAGACGAGCACAGCGGAGTCGATGATGGAGGAAGGGAGCGCGAAACCGCTCACCATCTCCTGGTTCCGCGACGACGGGGACGGTAACGGACCGTACCCCGTTTTGCCGAACGAATACGACGAGGACGACACCGGAATCTCGATGTTCGCCAACGCGGAGGGCGACGCGCACCTGCGCGCTGACGATTCCATCGCGAAGAATCCCAACGGCCAGTGGGACATGGTCACGCTCCACGTCGAGTCGAGCGGACTGGAGGAACTGAACCCGCCCGTTTCCGGCGCCGACAAGGGACTCGTGACCGAGAACTTCGTGAACAACGACGACTGGGACGTCTCGATCACGCAGGCCGACGGTGACAAGGAACTGAACATCGCGGACAACATGGAGGGGTACGAGAACCCCGCTGGCGTCGACGAAGACGTCCCGCCCGTGATGGTCTTCGCCGACACCGACGAGGTCGACGACGACTTCGCCTACGGCGACGAGCCCGACACGGGTCTGCTCGTCTGGGTCGACCCGAACCGCGCGGTTCTCGACGAGAACGGCCAGGAGGCCAGCTTCGAGACCGGCGAGGAGTACACCGTCGAGTTCGACGTCCACGGCCAGACCGAGGCGACGAGCTTCGAGACCGTCGAGGGCGACGTGACCCTCGAGGACAGCTACGAACCCGACAACAAGGTCGGCGAAGAAATCAGCGGTACGTCGACGCTCGCCGGCGGCACCGAGGTCCAGTTGGTCCTCGAGACCGAGGACGGCGAGACGCAGACCGAGACCGTCGAGGTCGAGGGCAACGAGGTCCTCAAGGACACCGACTCCGCGGGGACCATCCCCGCCGGTCCGGTCACCGGGCAGTTCGACCTCTCGGGCATGGAAGGGCAGGAGTTCACCCTGACCGCCTACGCGCCCGGTCCCGAGGACGGGATGGTCGACGGTGAGCCCGCCCGCGACGACGACGTCTACTTCGGCGAGAACCGCATCCAGGTCGCCCAGTCGTCGGGCGTGATTCAGGACGTCATCGATCCCGACTACACGATCGAGAGCGCCAACGCCAGCGACGGCAAGCCGCTGTCGATCCCGTACGGTATCGGCTACGACACGGCCGCCGTGATCGGCGACAACACGGGCGACGGCGAGGTCGCTCAGGACGATTCGGTCGCGCTGGACGTCCAGGGCACCGAGGCCTGGGACCCCGTGGTGCTCCACTACGAGACCAGCGAGTCGGTCTTCGAAGCGATCGACAAATCGCCCGGCGAGAACATCCTCGAGAAGTTCGAGAGTTCGCCGCTCTCGCTCGCAGTCGAGCAGACTAACGGCGACAAGGCGCTCGACCTGAGCGAGGATCCCAGCGGCGTGACCATCGCCCTCGACCGGAACACCGCCGACAGCCGACTCTACAACAGCAAAGAGACGGGGCTCTTCTTCGGGGTCGACCTCAACGAAGTCACTCTCTACGAGGACGGCGAACCGGTCGAGGCCGAACCCGGTGAGACCTACGAAGCGACGCTGACAATCGAGACCGAGGACGGCGTCGAGGAGGAGACCATCGAGTTCGAGACGGTCGAGGGGAACAGCTGGATCGGCAACGAAGAGGGAGAGGTCGAAATTCCGCAGTCCTCGAGCGCCGAGATCCAACTGAACACCGAACTCGCCGCCGGCTTCGAGTGGACGATCACTGCCACGTCCGAGGATGGCAGCCTCAACGTCTCGGAGATGGACCACGAGAACCACGGAAACGGTGACATCCTCGCCGGCAAGGTCGCGGGTTCGACCCCCACTTCGTCGGCCACGATGACGGTCGACACCAGCGACCTCGAGTACGACACCGAACTGGTCATTACGGCCAGCCTCGAGGAGGATCCGCCGAACTCGCCCGTCGAGGTCGTCAACACCACGGGCGTGATCGTGCCGCCGCCGTCGGCCAGCGTCTCCGTCAGCGATCAGGCTGGCGAGGGTGACAGCATCTCCGTCGACGAACTCGACCTGAGCGACGGCGGGTTCGTCTCCGTCCACACTCAATCGGCGTCCGGCCCGACCATCGGCTCGAGTTCGTACCTCGAGGCCGGCACCAGTTCGGACGTCGAGGTGACCCTCGACGAACCGGTCAGCGAGGACACGACCCTCTACGTGCAGGTCCACGAGGACACGAACGGCAACCAGGCGTTCGACTTCCCGAGCGCCGACGACGCTTACACGGACGAGGGAACGCCGGTCACCGCCAGCTTCGAGTACACCTACGAGGGGAGCTCCGACGATGGCGATACCGGTGACGACGAGAGCGGCGACGACGACGGCGACAGCGCCGACGGCGACGACGGCATGCCCGGATTCGGCGTCCCGGCAGTGTTGACCGCGCTGCTCGGTGCCGTCCTCGTCCTTCACCGCCGCGCGTAATCACAGCGAGACCGACCCGCGGTAGCGGATTTTTTCGCGGTCCGTCCGACCGTCGCGAGCCGCGGCGCCGGAGCGACTATTCTCAACAATTAACAATCACAAATACTAAGGTGTGTCAGTCGATACAGGCTGTGTACGATTAGCATATGAACCCCGATAGACGCACATTCATTCGAACAGCCAGTGCAGCGGCCGGGCTCGGTCTCGTCGCCGGTTGCTCGGAGCTGTCGAACGACGAAGAGGAGGAGCCGGACGACGCCGGCGACGCGCCGGAGGTCATCACCATGGAAGCGGCCGGCGCGGACATCTGGAACCAGGCCGACCTGGGTCACTACTACTACACCACCGTGAGCGGCGATTTCGACGTCACCGTCGAGGTCGCCTCGCTCGAGAACGTCAACCCGCACGCGAAGGCGGGGATCATGATCCGCGAGTCGCTCGACGCCAACTCGCGGAACCTGATGGTCCGTAATCGCGCCGGATTCGGGATGTCGCCCCAGTGGCGTCCCCGGGACGGCGCCGCGACGACGAGTACGACCTCAGAGGACGGCGCGCCCCTGAGTCGGATCGATGGCGGTACCATGGAGGGGTCCTGGCAGCGCCTCCAGCGATCCGGCGACACGCTGCGGGCCTACGGCTCCGAGGACGGCGAGGAGTGGACGCTGATGGTCGAACTCACGGCCAACGAGATCGAGTTCAGTGACGAGGTCTACCTCGGGTTGGCGGCGACGAGCCACGACCAGGCCACCGCCACGACCGCGAAGTTCCGCAACTTCGAGGGCGTCGAACCCGACGAGAACGACGATATCGGCGCGCCGCTCGTCGAGGGTAGCGTCTCGGTCGATCAGGTGGCCGTCGCCTCGACGCTCGAGCCGGCCGATATCGGCCCGAACTCGGCGACGCTCAAGGGCGAACTCGAGCACCTCGCCGGTGCCGACTCCGTCGACGTCTTCTTCCGCTACCGCGAGGTAACCGCGGACGAGTGGCAGGAGACCGAGCCGTCGTCGCTCTCGGAGACGGGCGAGTTCGGCATCGACGTCTCGGGACTGGACGCGCGACGCTACTACCAGTTCCACGCCGTCGCCGACGACGGTAACAACGAATCCGCGACCATCAACGATCTGTTCTCGACGACCAGCGGCTCCAGTGGCGGCGCCGGAGACGGGCCCGAGAGCGCTTCCGCGTTCGATCCGAGCGACGGATTCGCCGACGTGGCGCCGTGGCTCGACGACGACACGCCGATCGTCGTCGTCGACGAACCGACGCGAGAGGCCCTCGAGACCGCGATCAGCGTCGACGGTCCGCGCGTCGTCGTCTTCGAGACCAGCGGGACGATCGACATGGAGGCCTCCGACCTCAACGTCCGCAACGGAAAGTGCTGGATCGCGGGCCAGACGGCGCCGTCCCCGGGAATCACGATCATCCGCGGCGGTATCTGGCTCTACGGCGACGACTGTGTCGTCCAGCACCTGCGGGTTCGGCCCGGCGACGCCGGCCAGGAACCCGGCGACGGCTGGGAACCCGACGCGATCCAGACGGCCGACGACAGCACGAACAACGTCATCGATCACTGTACCGGCACGTGGTCGGTCGACGAGAACATCAACGCCGGCTACGACACCGAGAACACCACGATCTCGAACTGTCTGGTCGCCGAACCGCTCAACGACGCGACCCACCACAAGGGCGAGCACGGCTACAACTCGATCATGGGCAACAACGCGAAGAACGTCGCGCTCATGGGCAACGTCTGGGCGCTCGGGACGGACCGCAATCCGCGGCTCAAGACGGGGACCGAGACCGTCGTGGTCAACAACCTCATCCACCACTTCCACGACGGGATGTGGACCGACCCCGACACGGAACACAGCATCGTGGGCAACGTCTTCGAGGACCCCCAGACCGATCAGGCAAACATCATCGGCGATGGGAGCGTGTACGCCGAGGACAACCTCCTCAACGACGGCAGCACCGAGATGATCGAGGACAGCGTCACGCAGCTGAGCTCCCGACCGCTGTGGCCCGACGCCCTCGAGGCGATCGACTCGAGCGAGACCAAGTCGCACAACCTCGCAAACGCCGGTGCACGCCCGGCCGACCGCACCGACCACGACGAGCGCATCCTCGACCGCATCCGCAACGGGAACGGACACGTCATCGACAGCCAGGAGGAGGTCGGCGGCTACCCCTCTCTCGAGGTCAACACCGCGTCGCTCGACGAACCCGAGTCCGGCCTGCGCGCCTGGCTGCGCGAGCAGGCCCTCGCCGTCGAACAGTAGCGTCGCCCGTCACCGTCGACGACCTGCCGTTGTATCGCGCCTGAACTGCCATCCTTCTCGGCGGGCGGCCGCCATCCCGTCCGCCGGTCCGCCGTCGCCACCGACGAGCGGAGTCGCTGGTCCGCCGTTACAACCGATGAGTGGAATCGCCGGCCAACGGCGACCCGCCGACGACGCAACGTTTATTTCCGTACTCCGAAATACCCAGACGATGGCAGCACCTGAAACGGACGGATTCGATATCCGCGAGTACGGCGCGACCGGCGACTCGGACGCGCTCGATACCGAGGCGATCCAGACGGCGCTCGACGAGTGCGCCGAGTCCGGCGGGACGGTGTACGTCCCGTCGGGCACGTACGTGACCGGCCCGCTCCGGGTCGGCGACCAGACGACCCTGCATCTGGACGCGGGGGCGACGCTCCAGTTCGTCGGCGACTACGAGGCATTCCCGACGGTCCAGAGCCGCTGGGAGGGGTGGAACCAGTACGGCTTCCACCCGTGTCTGCTCGTCGACGACGCCGAGAACGTCTCGATCACCGGCCGCGGGACGATCGACGGCGGCGGCGAGTACTGGTGGCAGTTCTACGACGCCCCCGAGTCGGAGATCCCAGACGGACTCCAGGAGCGACTGGCCGAGTTCGAGGAGAAAAACGAGAAACAGGACGACGTCAGCAGCTTCACCCACCGGCCGCCGCTGTTCCAGATCTCCGAGTCGGAGAACGTCAGCGTGTCCGGCGTGACCCTCGAGAACTCGCCGTTCTGGAACACTCACGTCGTCTACTCCGAGAACGTCACGATCACCGACGTCAACATCGCGAACCCGGCCGACGCGCCTAACGGAGACGGGATCGACATCGATTCCTCGCGGTACGTCCGCATCAGTGACACCTACATCAACGCGGGCGACGACGCGATCTGTATCAAGTCCGGGAAGAACGCCGAGGGCCGCGAGGTCGGCGAACCGGCGTCCCAGATCACCGTCACCAACTGTACGGTCGAGGCCGGTCACGGCGGCGTCGTCATCGGTAGCGAGATGTCCGGCGACGTGCGGGACGTGACGGTTTCTAACTGCACCTTCACCGACACCGATCGAGGGGTCCGGATCAAGACCGCTCGCGATCGCGGCGGCGTCGTCGAGGACCTCCGGTTCGACAACATCGTCATGCGACGGATCGCCTGCCCGTTCACCATCAACGGCTACTACTTCATGCCCCTCGACAGCGATTCCGAACCGGTCGACGAGGGGACGCCGATGGTGCGGAACGTCTCCTTTACCAACATCACTGCCCGTCAGGTCGAGACCGCCGGCTTCTTCGCCGGCCTCCCCGAGCAGTACTTCGAGGGAATTTCGTTCAACGACGTGCAGATCGACGCCACCCGGCCGCTCGACGCGACGGACCTCGATCCCGCGATGGCCTACGACTACGAGCAGACCCACGCCCTCTTCTGTAAGTCCATCGCCGACATCTCGTTCACCGACGTCCGGATCCGGACGCCCGGCGGCCCGGCGATGCAGTTCGAGGACACCGAGGACGTGACGATCGACGGCCTGCGGGTCCCCGACGACCAGGACGCGCCCGTGGTCTCCCTGACGAACGTCGATCGGACTCGAGTCCGCGGCTGTGCGCCCCAGTCGGAGGGACCGTTCCTCGAGGCCGGCGGGTCGGAAACGCGCGAAATTTCGTTCGCCGGTAACCACGGATCGCTGGCCGACGACACCGAAATCGCCGACGACAGTGACGCGACGATCGACCGCTCCTGAACGC